>JBJMLW010000088.1:0-3806 GCA_045805105.1 Flavisolibacter sp.
CCTGGAAATATGAAATATGTCAGGCAAACAAGAACCAGGAAAGTCAGGTATCCCTTCACATGATCTGATATCTGTTTTTTTAATTCTTTATCTAGTTGGGAATTTTTCTCCTGGAAATACCGTATGAGAAACCAGCAGAATGTAAAAAAAAGAAGCACCAGCCAATCCAGTGATGAAAAGTTTTTGTTACTGACAAAATAGAATGAAATGAGTGATGTCAGCAGGAGAGCCGGCACTAACCCGTTAAGGTTAAAAGTCTGTTTTGGTTTTAAGGTGATCATAAAACTCAGTTAAGTAAATGATGGGATAGCAGAATAGTTTAAGAGAACCGGAAACTGTGAAGTCTGTTCATGTTCTCACCCGAGCGTTGTTCCTGAAAGCTCGAATTAACAACGGAGAAGATTTTTCACCAGCATAATCCTTCATATTCGGGTAATGCTTCTATTTCTTTGATTCGTACCAGGTCAATCACATGCTTCTTTGTGAGTAGCTCATAATATTTACCAGGATTGAAATTCCTGTGATTAACAATTATAACATCATTATCTTCTATCGCCTGCTCCAGGTCAGTAACTATGAGCTGGGAGAGATGTGGAAGGTGTTCATTTATAAAAGCCTTATTTGCCCCAATGA
This sequence comes from Flavisolibacter sp., assembly GCA_045805105.1. Classification (GTDB taxonomy): domain Bacteria; phylum Bacteroidota; class Bacteroidia; order Chitinophagales; family Chitinophagaceae; genus Flavisolibacter. The sequence goes on from JBJMLW010000088.1 coordinate 634, forward strand.
GTTTGGAAAGATGAACATTCTCGTCATATATGGTGATATGATATCCTTTACCAATCAGCATTTCTGCAAGATCAACAGAAGGACTGTAACGCAAATCGTCTGTGCCCTCCTTAAAACTCAACCCGATAAAACATACATTTTTCTTCCCTGTTTTAGCTACCAGGTCAAATGCCATTTTCTTCTGGTGTTCGTTAGATTGATCTATACTTCCAAGCAGCGGTGTGTATATGTATTGATCATGCGCGAGGGTTACGAGTCCCTTCAGGTCTTTGGGAAGACAGGATCCACCATACGCAAATCCGGGTTTGAAGTATGCACATGAAATATTCAAACGCGTATCCTTGCAAAATAACTCCATTACCTTATGCGAGTCTATGGAAAGCGACTTGCATATATCCCCGATTTCATTAGCAAAAGTGATTTTGAGCGCATGGTAAGAATTGTTTACATACTTTATCAATTCGGCAATTCTTACTTCTGTGATCTCAATTGGCGCATCAAGGCATTCATACAGCGATGTTACCTGTTCAATTGCAACTTCATTGTCACCACCTATAACAGTTACTGAAGGATGAAAATAATCCCTGACAGCAGAACCTTCACGTAAAAATTCCGGGTTGGAAACAATTGAAAAACTTTTATTCCTTTTTTTCCCGGAAAACTCTTCCACTATGTTTCCAAACTTCTCATTTGTTCCGGGCAATACAGTACTCCTGATTACAACCGTATGAAATTCTTCCTTTTGCTTTATTCCTTTACCAATCTGTTCCGCAGTTTTATAGATATACGATAGATCCAGGTGGCCATGAGGCGAAGATGGTGTTCCCACGCATACAATGCTAAGGTCCGAATTCACAACTGCTTCACTGGCGCACGTTGTTGCAGAAATACGTCCATCATCAAAAGCTTTCTTGATGATTTTGTCAATGTCTTTTTCCAGGATGGTCGCCTGGCCCATGTTGATGAGGTCAACCTTGAATTCATTTACATCAACACCAATTACCTGGTGACCATTCATTGCCAGGCAGCCGGCACTCACACAACCAACATATCCCAGACCAAAAATCGAAATTGTCATGGCTATTTAATTTTTATAATGATGGATCTTTTCTTTCATAAACAATACCATGTCATCCCATTCACGGAATAACTGTGATCTTACTTTTATCTGTGCATGTTTATCAAAAGCTTGTCCCAGGTGCTGATTGATAAATGGCAATGCGGTGTCATTGGTTAAATGGTGCAGAATCCCAAGCTGATGTAAAAATTCATTTGCTTTCATCTTCCTGATTCCGCAATAAACACTTGGTACACCCAGCATGGCACCTTCTCTCGCCATACTATCCCCGGATGACACCAGGAGCTTTGAATAATAAATCAATGAGTGTATATCATCAACAGGTTCCTGCAGAATAGTCCAGTGAGAAGGATATTTTTTTGTATGATTTTTATCTTCAAGAGATAAAATCACTTTCGCATCGGGGTTAATTTGATTCGCAAAACGGCTTATAATTGCATCCTGCTGGTCGTAATAATTAAATGATTTATTACTAACCTCTCTCACAAAAATATATTCGTAAGGTTGAAGTCCATATTTCTCAAGTACCTGAACATCGGGTTCAAACCTTTGTGGGCTGAGATAACTCCATTCCTTCAGACAATTGAAAACTGATACTTTACCATTTGGTTCAACTATAGGTGGAAAAAATAACTGGTTTGAAAACCGCGCATTAATACTGTTCACCTTTTTCCGCTCTGGGTCATCATAAAACTGTATTATAGGCGTTCCGGAAACTTTGCAGGCCAGTGCAAGTGGAATACTGCTGGCAGCAATGCAGATATTGTATTTATTCCTCCTGATAAGATTTAAAAAATATAATGCCCTTTTTATATTTCCGTTCCATACGATAGACCATTTAGTACCATTGCTTCCACCAACAGCAACTGTATTAAACCCTGGATACTCAGCCTGGATGATTCGCGGCAGTTTTCCTCTCTGCAGGTAACTGATGGTTACATCCCAGTGTTCCGCTGCCAGTTCCTTTGATAAACCTTTGAAAAGATTTAACTGTGCCGGGTGTTTAATATCAATGAGAATTTTCATGATAATCCTTTTCTTTCAGCATCAAGATGTTTTAACCATCTCTTCCTGATACTTCATATTCATTCGGACAGCAGGAGCTGGATCAGTATGATTACCTAGTATTTTATGGTAAAGTCCTTTAATCTTTTTTGCAATCGGTTCAGCGCCGAGGCCCAATTCAGCAATTCTCCTTTCTCCTTTAGTTCTGCCCTCTTCTTCCGAGAATTCAAGTGCTGCCTGCAGCTTTTCCTGGATATCTTTTGCATTGAATGAAGTAATGTAATAACCTGGTGTATTACCAAAGAGCCATTTTACATCACCGATATCCGTTGAAACAACAGGACAGTTGCAAGCCATTGCTTCCTTTACCAGGTTGGGTGAACCTTCCATAAGCGAAGTGTGTATCAGAACATCTGCAGCATTGAGGTAACCAGGAACCTCATTATGTTTTAATGGATATGGATTAACCAGTTCAACATTATCCATTTTCAACCTGGCAACTGCTTCCTGTGCAAGAGGGAAATTTTTCCTGATATTATCCGGCTTTCCGATAAAGAGTATAAGTTTTTTATTCTTTTTTAAATGGATGAACTCATTCAGTTCACAGCTAACCGGTTTAAACTTATCTACATCTACTCCATTCGGAATAACAAAGGACTTAGCTTTCATGTAAACATGCTTCTCAATGTTCTCTGATTTTGAAATAATTATTTTTACAAATGGCTGTATCAGCCAGGTAAGAAACATGTAAAGCCTGCTCGAAAATTGTATCCTGTTTACACCAATATATTCTCCATATGCATCACTTCCCATGAGTGACAGCACAACAGGAATTTTTCCTGCACCGATTACAGCGGCCCAGCCGGATAGGGTAAAATGTGCATGAACCAGGTCATAGGGATTTTGTTTAAGGTGTTTTTTAAGCCTGAACCCTGCCCTGATATAACCAGGTAGTCCTTTGCCAATTACAGGATAGTATCCAATATCAATTCCCTGTTTTCTCAGTGCTTCACCCTGCTCCTTTATGAATGGAACAATATCAAAATTTTTATTATTGCCGCTGCAGACAAAAAGTACTTTCATGAACGTA
>JBJMLW010000089.1:0-3703 GCA_045805105.1 Flavisolibacter sp.
ATCAGTTTCAATAATACTTTAAAAATTTCGGAATGGCACTTATCCCCAATTCCTAATTCCTAATCCATCTCCATTGGCATGGCATTTGAATCTTTATTGAAAACCCGATTATATGGCAGACGATCCAAAGAAAAAGGGAGCAGATGCGAAGCGCATCAGCCAACAGCCTCACGAGCAGGCATATCAAAAGCGTAAAAGAAAAGAAGAAGAAAGTAATGCATCTTCCGGTGGAAAGCAGAATACATCTTCCGGACGTTCATCAGGAAAAGGATCTTCAGGCAGAGGAAGCAGATAGTACTTGTAATTGATAATGTCTCTCATGAAGTCGCAGCGAATCGGGGTAACCGGCAACTGCGACTTTCATTTTATAAGTTGATATCAGAAAATCCTGGCGGCTGCCAATCATGAACGGGTTTTTTCGATACAGAGATTGTTGATGGTTTCCTGCACCCGACATGCATGCAATACGGATAAAAATTATCTGTCGGATACCATTCATTTGTATGTTGACACATCAGTAAGAATAATCAATGCCCAAGGGTAATGAATTAACTTTTTTTACCTGCCTGTGCGCCCATCCATGCCATGATACCCATTCCAATTTCAATGGCATCTTCGTCAATATTAAATCCGGGTGTATGAACACCTGCTGTAATTCCTTTCACTTTATTGGCCGTACCTAACCGGAAAAAGCAGCCTGGAATTTTCTGTGAATAATATCCGAAGTCTTCAGCACCCATTCTTATTTCGGTTTCTTCCACCTTGTCGTCCCCCATAAATTCCCTGGCAATTTTTTTGGCTTCCTGGTGAAGATTTTCATCGTTGTAAACTGCCGGGTAACCAACATCAATATGCAGATCAATTTCAGCGCCCATAGATTCAACCAGATCAGTAGATAATTTCCTGATGATTTCATGCGCCCTGAAGCGCCATTCTTCATCCATTGCGCGGAAAGTGCCCATCAGCTTTACTTCTGAAGGAATAACATTGGTGGTATGCCCACCCTGGAAAGATGTAATCGAGAGAACCGAAGGTTGTAATGGATTTTTATTTCTGCTGATCACCTGTTGCAATGCAACAATCAAATGAGAAGCAACAAGAATGGTGTCAGCAGTGTATTGCGGTGCGGCTGCGTGGCCACCTTTGCTTCTGATGGTTATATAAATTTCATCAGCACTTGCCATCACCTTTCCTGCACGAAAACTCAGCAGGCCAACTTCCAGTTGCGGGTTTACATGTAGTGCGAGTATGGCGGAAGGCGCAGGATTTTCCAGAACACCTTCCTTTATCAACAGGCTTGCACCACCAGGATTTTTTTCTTCACCAGGCTGAAAAAATAATTTCACTGTTCCGTCCCATTCGTTTTTAGTCTGGCTGAGAATTTTAGCGGCTCCCAACAGGCATGTTGTATGAACATCATGTCCGCATGCATGCATGACTCCCGGCCGGGTTGATTGATAAGGGACATTTGTTTTTTCTGAAATGGGCAGCGCATCCATGTCGGCACGCAGTGCCACCGTTCTTGAATCCGGATTTTTTCCGCGGATCACCCCTACAACACCGGTTGTTGCTTTTACTTCAAAAGGAATCTGTAATGCATTCAGTTTATCCTGAATAAATTTTGAAGTTTCAAATTCCTGGTAGCTTAGTTCAGGATTCGCGTGCAGGTGATGACGGATCTCGATAAACTCCGGTGCCAGTTGTTTCGCCAGTTCCCTGATTTTTTGCTGAAGCATAGTCAAAAATAATGCAAAGAAGACCATAGACCATAGACCATAGACGATAGACCATGGTAGTAAACTCGGTTTGGTTGTTATTTATTATTACTTTCTGATTGGGATCGTAAGACGTGATAGTATATAAACGACCTGCTATGGTCTATCGTCCATGGTCCATGGTCTACCTGGAGGAATCATTAGAACCTTCCGGCGTTACTTCAATAATATCATTCACAATAAAAACTCCTTTGGGAAAATAAACAGAGAGGATCTTCTGGTATTGCTGTGCCTCTTCGCGCGTGCGGAAATTCCCTGCTTTCAAACGGAAGTAAGGTGATTTATAAACAAGGTAGGCTTTGAGTTCTGGAAAATTTGAATAAACTTTTGTTTTTGCAGCAATGGCTTCATCACGCTTGTTGGTATTGATCACAAGAATGCGGTATCCCTTTGCCGTTCGGGCCTGTGATCTTTTGATGGACGCATTGATGTCTGCCTGTTTTTTAACCAGCACATCGAGGCGGGGATCTTTATGTATTACAACAGAAGTTGTATCCTGCGCAAATAAGAATGATGAACAAAAAATAAAAACGGGAAGCAGGAAGTATTTCATTAATGCTATTTGGGCTGTAAGGCAAAAATAATTCCAGTATCCTTTGGAATTTGTTAATAACCGCGCTCATCTTTTTCAGGCGAGTGCGAAGGTCGTCCTTTTCGATCACCATCAGTGCGCTCTTCTTTTACGATAGCAACACCTGCACTGCAACCGAGCCGTGTGGCACCAGCATGGATCAGGTTTTTTGCAAATGAAAAGTCCCGGATCCCTCCGCTGGCTTTAATTTGTATTGTTGCCGGAAGGTGCTGGCGCATGATATGTACTGCCTCAATACTGGCGCCATGGTCTGCATAGCCTGTTGAAGTTTTTAAAAAGTGAACAGGGTAGTGCCGGTAAAGCTCACAGCATTTAATGATTTCCTCTTCATTGAGAACACCGCTTTCAATGATCACTTTTACAATGGCATTTTTTTCAACCGTAATTTTTGTAATTGCGTCTATTTCACTTTCGAGGTACGCCATGTCATTGCTTTTAAAGGCAGCAATATTCATTACCACATCCACTTCATGTGCACCATCCCTGAGGGCCTGCAGAACTTCCGCTTCTTTTGATGTGTAATGATGGTAGCCAAACGGAAATCCAATAACTGTTGCTACCCTGGGTTTTGACCCTGAAAGGATCTGCACTGCATCCTTTACATAATACGGAGGAATGCATACAGCAGCGAATCCATATTCCATGGCTTCGTTACATACTCTTTCTATATCTCCGAGTATAGTTGTAGGCTTCAGAATAGTATGATCAATAAATTGCGCGATTGACATGGAATTTTATTTAATTTCGGCGACCTCTCTAAGTACAACAAAGTAATCTAAAACGTGTAACATGAAAAAAGCTGGAAGCTTATTATTTGCTTGTGGCGTATTGCTATTTACAAAGTTCGCGTCTGCTCAGTCTACATTTCCTGAAAACGGTGTAGGCGATCCCAGGCACGGGCACTATGCATTTACCAATGCAACAATTGTAAAAGATGCAACAACCACGGTAACCAATGCCACTCTTATCATTAAAGATGGAAAGATCGTTTCTGTAGGAACCAACCTGAAGGTTCCGCAAGGTGCTGTTGAAGTGAACTGTTCAGGAAAATACATCTATCCTTCATTCATTGACATTTATGCCGACTATGGCACTACTCCTCCGCAAAGGCAGCAAGGACAGGGTGGTGGCGGGTTTAATCCCGGTCAGCAGCCGCAACTGAATACCGCTACGAAAGGTGCGTACGGATGGAACCAGGCCATTAAAAGTGAAGCGGATGCTTTTAAAGTTTTTACAGTTGATGAAGCAAAGGCAAAGCCGTTGCGTGATCTTGGATTTGGAACAGTGCTTTCCCATGTAAGGGATGGCATTGCCCGTGGAACCGGAACCCTGGTTA
>JBJMLW010000090.1:0-4937 GCA_045805105.1 Flavisolibacter sp.
AAATCTTCGGTGCCACAATCCATAATAATCGCCAGTGAATCTTTGGATGGTTTGTAATGTTCCATTTCATTCATGATGGACAACTCGCGATAATAATGACGGTTTTTTATAGTATCACCAAGAATTTTTTCAACACCATATCCATTTGTAATACGGTCAATAAGTAAGGCACCGCTCATACTTCCGCAGGCACCAAAAAAATCTGCGTGGCGGAAACCAAGGAACAACCCGCCATGGCCGCCCATACTTAAGCCGGTAATTGCCCGGGCATTTCTGTTTTTAAAAGTTGGATAATGGTCGTCGATATATGCAGGAACTTCTTTACTGATGTAGGTTTCAAAACGCATGGATGAATCAACAGGGCTGTCGAAATACCAGCTGCTGAACCCACCTTCCGGACAAATGATAATCAATTGATACGTATCTGCATAGGTAGCCAGCTGTGGAACTCTCTGAATCCAGTTGCTGAAATAACCGCTGTAACCATGAAGGAGGTAAACCGAAGGAAAGAGTTTGCTTTTATTAACTGCCGCATCAGGAACAATAACAACAGCCTTGTAAGGACGGTGCATGGCGTTGCTGAAGATGGTTGCAGTATCAACCCTGGCTGCATATAACGAAATGGAAATAGTAATCAGAAGGGAGGTAAAAAATCCTTTCATGTAAAAAAAATTAGGATTTCAATATACTTATATAATTTTGATATCAAAATGATATCATCTAAAATTATCTCTATATGGAAAAGATAGTAAAGCCTGCATCAGGGCTCCTAGGGTTTTTGTTGGTGCTTGTAACACTCGGAGGATCCATTTACCTGTTTATTCAATTGCAGGATGAAAATAAAAATGTATGGATTATTATTTCAGCGATCCTGTTGATGATCGTCAGTATTTTTTTAATGAAGGGTTTAATGATCATTCAGCCCAATCATTCGAGAGTACTTAATATGTTCGGTAAATATGCCGGCACAGTGAAAGCCAACGGCTGGTTTTTTGTAAACCCGTTTTATACCACGGAAAATATTTCATTGCGCTCACAGAATCTCGAGAGTGCACGGCTGAAGGTGAATGACAAGATGGGAAATCCAATCGAAATTGCTGCGGTGATCGTATGGCAGGTTGGTGATACTTACAGGTCGGTTTATGATGTGGTGAATTACAAGGAATACGTAGTGAAGCAAAGTGAAGCTGCAGTAAGACATCTCGCTAATAGTTTTCCTTACGACAACCTGGAAGACGAGAAAGCAGACATTACCCTGCGTAACGGAGCAGAGAAAGTGAATGAGATCCTAGAAAATGAATTGACAGAAAGACTGGCACCAGCAGGTATCATTATCAAGGAAGCAAGAATCAGTCATCTTGCCTATGCAGCGGAAATAGCCGGTGCCATGCTGCAACGTCAACAGGCTACAGCCATTGTTGCCGCACGAACCAAGATCGTGGAAGGTGCTGTAGGTATGGTGGAGATGGCTCTCGAAATGTTATCGAGGAAAGACATTGTACATCTTGATGAAGAAAAGAAAGCTGCGATGGTCAGTAACCTGATGGTGGTATTGTGTGGTGAAAGAGGCGCGCAACCCATTTTAAATACCGGTACACTTTACCAATGATTAAAGTACGTGATACTACAGGTAAAATTCTTTTTGAAGAAAGACAACGCTTCCCGCAATGGCTTTTCCTGCTGATGATTATGCCTCTGCTGGTAACCATTGCATCATTTGCTGCAACAGGCATTCTCAGTGATGAAAGGACTGGAATCTGGATTGTTTTTCCTTTAGTTATCCTTTTGCAGGTAGTGGTGATGTATTATTTCAGAATTACAAGGTTTGAAAAAATAGTTTCTGAAACAGGACTATACTTCCGTTGGATGCCACTTCAGAAAAAATACCGTTTCATTCCCAGGGAGGATATCGAGGGATTCAGAATGAGAAGGGGCCCGGTATTAAAACTTGGCAGCGGGTATTATATCGGGCTGGGAAGGTACCACACGGTGAGTACTGGAATTGGAGTTCATGTGTTCCTCAATCATGGTAAGAAAATTTTTTTTGGAACGGATGAACAAATATTTTTTCAACGTGCGATGGAAAAAATTGCAAAAACAATAGAACTCACCTGACTGAATTAAAGCTGGCCAATGGTATGAAAAAAAGTTTTGTGATACGGATCGACAATGATACTTACAAGGCATTGGAGAAGTGGGCCGGTGATGAATTCCGCAGCGTAAACGGACAGATAGAATGGCTGCTTCATCAAAAGCTGCGGGAAGCCGGAAGGCTGAAAGAACAAAAAACAGACACAAAAGGGAAAGGGAGAAGTTGAATTCTGGACCATGGACCATGGACCATAGAAAATAGACCATGGACCATAGACAATAGACCATGGACCATAGGATGGTCGTTTAAATTCTATCAGTCCTAATCTATTCATTGAAATAGATAAAAATCGTAAACTACATTACGCCTGGGTTTATTACCATGGATTGGGACAATAAACCAAGGTCCATAGATCACATATGGTAGCCTAAAAAATCATCATAAAAATCTGTGTGCGTCATCTGATTTCTCCGGAAAAAAAACAAAAAATCATAGTGTTTTATACATGTTTTTGGCTCGCCGGTGAATTAATTTTATCAACAGAACTATAACAAAAACCATGAGTTCTTTACCCGGGAAAGAGCTCAAAAAAACCTATCTTTCAACCTTAATAAAATCGAGCACTATGATCAAAATGCAAGTAATCGGCCATCTTGGAAAAGATTGCATCGTCAACACCGTTAATGGTAAAAATGTTATCAATTTTACAGTAGCCCATACAGAAAAATATCGCGACAGCCAGGGCAACAACCAGGAAAAAACTACCTGGGTAGATTGCGCTTACTGGACAGATAAAACAGCAATTGCGCCCTATCTTCAGAAAGGTCAGCAGGTATTTGTGGAAGGAACACCTGAAGTACGCACATTTACGAGGAATGATGGTACTGCAGGCGCTACACTTTCTCTGAGGATTAGAGAAGTTCAGCTATTGGGAAGAAAAGGTGATAACAGCGGCATTCCGAATTCGGGTGCCGTTTCTAACAACAGGCAGGAATTCAATACACCTTCACCAGCTTCTGTTGAAGATGTAGCAGATGATCTGCCATTCTGAGAAAAAAGTATTCTGAAAGCCCCGGCATGCCGGGGCTTTTTTGTTTCGCACCAAAACCTGAATTCCGAATTCCGAATTCCAAATTCCAAATTCCCAATTCCGAATTCCAATACCCAATAACTCAATACCTCCTTCCCTTACTCCCTAATCCCTAACTTGCGGGCCATGCAGGTATCAACATTTCCGTATGAACAGTTATTTGCATTTGCAAAGGAAATTTTTTTGAAGATCGGTTGCAGTGAACCAGATGCACACCTTGCAACGAAAGTTTTGTTGTCAGCTGATCTGCGCGGAATAGATTCGCATGGCATTGCACGACTGGGAGGATATGTGAGACTTTGGGATGTAAAGAGAGTAAATTCAAAACCTGATTTTAAAATCATTCATGAAACACCATCCACTGCAACGATGGACGGCGATAGCGGGCTTGGACTTGTAGTAGCACCAAGGGCAATGGATATAGCCATAGAAAAAGCGAAGCAGGTAGGAACGGGCTGGGTGAGTGTGCAGAACAGCAATCATTTCGGTATCGCTGCCTATCACGCAATGATGGCGCTTGAACATGATATGATCGGCATCTGCATGACCAATGCGAGTCCGCTTGTTTCTCCTACCTTTTCAATAGAACGCCTTCTTGGAACCAACCCCATTTGTGTAGCAATACCTGCAGGAAAGGAACCTCCATTTGTTGCTGATATGGCAACTACAACGGCTGCAAATGGAAAACTGGAAATCCTCCAGCGCAAAAGAGGTGTTGCGCCCAGCGGATGGATACAGGATAAAAATGGTAATCCTTCAAATGACCCGCACGAACTGAAAGTAGGTGGTGCCCTGCTTCCTTTGGGTGGCGACCGTGAGCATGGAAGTCATAAAGGATATGCGCTAGGGGCCATCGTTGATATTTTTTCTGCTGTTTTGAGTGGTGCCAATTATGGTCCGTGGGTTCCTCCATTTCCCGCATATGTACCGATGCCTTCGGAGATGCCCGGTAAAGGTATCGGGCATTTCTTTGGTGCGATGCGCATTGATGCTTTTCGTCCGGCAACTGATTTTACACAACATATGGATCAATGGATCAGGCGTTTTCGTTCTGCAAAGACAGCTCCGGGCTATGATAAGGTGATCATTCCAGGGGATCCTGAAAGAGAAATGCAACGCGAGAGGAGTGTCAGTGGTATTCCAGTTGTAGGACCAGTTGTCAATGATCTGCAATATCTCTCGGAAAAGTTCAATGTTGCTCTTTCGATTCCGGCTTCCTAGGTGCTGTAACACTATATTTGCGCCCAGTAAAAGCGTTGAATGAAAATTATGAAGTTTGGTGGCACCTCTGTAGGCAAGCCACACCGCATGCATGAAGTTGCACGGCTGATCACGGCAGACAGTGAACCAAAGATTGTTGTGCTGAGTGCTGTATCAGGCACCACCAATGCGCTTGTTGCTATTGGAAATTCGCTGGCACTCCGCGATAAGGAAGGAGCGAAACAACAGATCGATTCTCTTGAAGCACAGTATAGAAATTTTGTAAAGGACCTTTTGCAAAAACAGGATTCTCTTGATCGTGCAGAAAACATACTGCGTGAACATTTTGAGTTTCTCAATATCATCCTGAAGATTTCTTACAATGAAGCACTCAGTAAGGATATCCTCGCGCAGGGTGAATTACTCTCTACCCGTTTATTCAGCGTGTATTTATCAGAGGCAGGTATTCAGCATGAACTTTTATCAGCTCTTGAATTCATGAGCATTGATGCCAATGATGAACCACAGGTGGAAAGGATACGTGACAGGCTGATG
>JBJMLW010000091.1:0-12414 GCA_045805105.1 Flavisolibacter sp.
AAGCAAGAGACTTCTCATGTGTAATGATTTATCGGTAAAAGTAAATCTTTGAGAGGGAAAATGGTGACCGCTGGTGGATTATGTTAAACGTTAATTACAGAGGCTATCTCTGTCCTGTGTGCGACCAGTTTTTTTCGCGCAGAGGAGACAGAGATAGGCAAAAGGCGTTTAACTATTTCGATTTAGGCTTACTCTTAAAATATTCAAATCTCTTCGCACTATACTCCGCCATATCCGGAATGGCATCCACCTTATAAGCTCCCTCATCCAGCTTCTTTTTTGTTTCCTCAAACGCTTCGAGCGTTTCGCGGATATCTTCATCCGTATGGGATGCAGTTGGAATAAGACGGTAAATGATGTGTCCCTTAGGAATTACAGGATAAACAACAACAGAAGCAAAAACACCATAATTCTCCCTGAGGTCCATCACCATGGCTGTTGCTTCTTCCACTCCACCTTTCATGTAAACAGGTGTTACAGGTGTATCCGTATTTCCTATGTCGAATCCTTTTTCCTTCAGACCGTTCTGAAGCTTCCGTGCATTTTCCCAAAGTTTATTTTTTAATTCAGGCTTGGTGCGCAGAAGCTCAAGTCTTTTCAGATTACCGATCGTAACCGGCATGGGAAGACTCTTTGCGAAGAATTGACTGCGGATGTTCCACCTGATATAATCGATGATGCTTTTATCACCTGCCACAAATGCACCAATGGATGCCATCGATTTTGCGAAAGTGGAAAAATAAAGATCTATCTGGTCCTGCACTCCCTGTTCTTCACCTGCTCCTGCACCCGTTGTACCAAGTGTACCGAAACCATGCGCATCATCAACAAGCAACCTGAAATTATATTTCTCTTTGAATGCAACGATTTCTTTTAATTTTCCCTGGTCTCCTGCCATTCCAAAAACGCCTTCTGTAATTACCAGGATTCCGCCCGCACTTTGTTTGTCGATCAGTTGTTGTGCTCTTTCCAGTTGTTTTTCAAAATCTTCAACATCATTATGCTTGAATACATAACGATGACCCGGATGTAATCTTACACCATCAATAATGCATGCGTGACTTTCCGCATCGTAAACAATTACATCATGGCGGCTACATAAAACATCTATGATGCTTACCATTCCCTGGTATCCGTAATTGAGAAGGCATGAATCTTCCTTGCCCACAAAGTCGGCAAGTTCATTTTCGAGTTGCTCATGAATGGAAGTATTTCCACTCATCATTCGCGCACCCATCGGTGTTGCCAATCCATAATCTTTAGCAGCGTCAGCATCTGCCTTCCTGATTTCAGGATGATTGGCAAGACCTAGATAATTATTGAGGCTCCATACAATTACATCATTGCCTCTGAATTTCATCCGGCTTCCAATTTCTCCTTCCAGTTTAGGAAATGCAAAATATCCATACGCCTTTTCCCTGTGTTGTCCTAACGGACCGTAGTTTTTCACAAGACGTTCAAAAAGATCTGCCATAGAAAAGTTTAAAAGTTTAAGTTCAGCACAGGTTTTTGATGAGGATAATCGTCTGGTCAAAACCCTGGTTACATTAAGTATCTGGTTCGCTCTGCAACGGCCCTGAAAATGCGCAAATAACTGACGGGTTACGGGGTTTCAGGTCGCCGCAAAAATAATGAATTCAGCTGAACGGCAGCCTAGTAACGTAAAACTTCGAATGCAAGCTTCCACTGATGTTTTTCCTTTCTCCAGATACGCAGATAATTGTCTGTTTTTCCTTCAACAGAAACACTTCCATAAACATAAGCCAGGTCGCCGGATGAAGAAATGCCTGATCCGAGTATATTCATTTGCAGAAGTGCAGGAGTATTACGGATAATTTTTAACTTTTCATCATCACTTTCCGCCGGGAGTATCCCATTGCGGTTCAGAATGCTGTGATTTGATAAATATTTTATATAAGTGCTTAGCGGATCTTTTGAAAATAAACGAATGAAATTTTTTTCTGATTCGATGAAGGGCACAACATTCTTTGCAGGATTGTGGTGCAGAATTTTTTTTGTTGACTCCACCTGGTGAACAGGCACCATTCCTACACCCAGGTCTACCAGGAATTTCCACTCTCCCCTGGCATTAACATGCCATACAGTGGCGTATTGACCGGATGCAACCACGGAATCACGGTTCGCATTCTGAAATGTATAAGGACCGGAAGTATAACCAAAATCGTTACTCATCGCGATCTCGGCAAACTGTGGCGTCCAGTTCAGGATACCCGAACCATTTTCTTTTTTACTCCACGTAACCATCCCATTCACGGGCTGACCTTTTTCAAAAACAATTCCTGAACTATCCAGAAAATTCAGGAAGGCATCCCTGGTTCCGTGGGCAACTGAATAAGCAGCAAAATTTTTTTCAGACCGGATGAGTCCATCCACATTTTTCTGTGCGGTTGCAGATATAAACACAATCGAGCTGAAAAATACCAGGAAGCATTTCATTGAGCCAAAGATATTTATTGGATTAGTTATTGTTGTTATTGCGGTTCCCCTATTTTTATTATTCAATTATGATGATGAAAAGATTCCTGATAATTTGTTTGTCTGTTTTTTGTATTCACGCATCTGCACAAAAGATACAAAGGCCAAAACTTGTCATCGGTATGGTTGTCGACCAAATGCGGTGGGACTACCTGTACAGGTATATTGACCGGTATGGAAATGGCGGTTTCAGAAGATTGCTGGATGATGGATTCTCCTGTGAAAATGCCTTTATCCCTTATACGCCAACCTATACTGCTGCAGGACATGCAAGTGTATATACAGGAAGTGTACCTGCGCTGAATGGTATTCCTGGTAATAACTGGTATTCACGTGAAGAGAAAAAAGTTATTTATTGTACCGACGATACAGTGCATACTATTGGAAGTACTTCTGTTGCAGGAAACATGTCGCCCCGACATTTATGGAGCAATACGATTACTGATGAATTAAGAATGGCTACCAACTTCCAGAACAAAACCATTTCCATTGCACTGAAAGACCGCGGTAGTATTTTACCCGGAGGGTTTACATCAAATGGCTCATACTGGTTTGATAATGCAACAGGCGGCTGGATCACCAGCAGCTTCTATATGAATGCCCTGCCTGCATGGATACAGAAATTTAACGACCGTCATCTTCCGGATGAATACCTGAAGCAGAACTGGAATACACTGTATCCCATTCAATCTTATGTTCAAAGCTTCACAGACAGCAACCGTTATGAAGGCCGGCTGGAAGACCGGACCTTTCCACACATGACTTCAGCAATTACTTCCAATAAATATGAAAGTTTCCGTACCACACCATTTGGTAACACGTATACGCTGGAAATGGCTAAGGCAGCGATTGAAAACGAACAGCTGGGGAAAAGAAATGTTACAGACTTTCTTTCGGTAAGCCTTTCCTCAACTGATTATATCGGGCATACGTTCGGACCAAATTCCATTGAAGTGGAAGATACCTACCTGCGTCTCGATCAGGATCTGGCTTCATTTCTTACATATCTGGATAATACAATCGGAAAAGGTCAGTATCTTTTATTTCTGACTGCTGACCATGGAGTGGCCAACAATCCTTATATGGTTTCTGATTATAAAATGCCTTCAGGTGCCTTGAATACTCCATTGGTGCGGCGCGTGTTGGATGACAGTTTATCGAGAAATTTTCTTGTGCGTAATCTGGTGAGCGAGGTGATTAATTACCAGGTGTACCTCGATGATGAACTGATTGCAGAAAACGGACTGGATAAAAAAAGCATCTGTAAATACATAATAAACTTTCTCATGCACCAGCCAGCGGTTGCCAATGCAGTGGTTCTTTCAGACCTGAATGAAGCAACCCTGACACAGACACAACGGATGATGCTGACCAATGGATACAACCAGAAGCTCAGTGGTGATATACAGTTTATGTTAAAGCCCCAATGGTTTGAATCTTTTCAATCGGGAACAACACATGGATCGTGGAATCCTTATGATGCGCATATTCCGCTTTTATGGTTTGGGTGGCATGTAAAGAAAGGAGCACTGAACCGCGAAGTTTATATGACAGATATTGCAGCAACAGTGGCTGCGTTTCTGCATATACAGATGCCTACTGCATGCATAGGAAAAGTTATTACAGAAGTTAAATCCGATAAGTGAGAAAGCAGAGCACAGATTATGATGATTATTATGATTTAGACGGATGATATCGAATCAATCATGGTGAATCATATCCATGATGAAAAATCCGTGTGACTCTCTACATTGCAGTTAAATCGTCAACAGAAAAACAGTTGCTCGTGAGGACACGAGCAATGGCGTATCATTATCACAACAAATCGTAAAGTTGTTTGTGAGGACACAATCAATGGCCCTAATTATCACAACAGAAAAACAGTTGCTCGTGAGGACACGAGCAATGGCGTATCATTATCATAACAAATTGGAAAGTTGTTTGTGAGGACACAAGTAATAGCGCTCGTGACTAACCTGGTTTTCGTAAAAGATTTGATATAGCAGAAATGTGATGATCATCGTGTTCTGCTACAAAAAACAAAGAGTCTACTACTCTCATCGGTTGCTGTAGCCTGGGATGAATTGATGTTTTTTCAAGCATCTCCATATCAAAACCATAAATCAATTCGAGAACTTTTTGTCTTTCTACAGAAAAATCTCCGACGAGTTTTTCAAGTGATTTTTCATTGTGTGCTGCCTGTTCTGTTTTTGTATTGGTTAAGTCAGCTGGCGATAAAACACTTTTGTTCTGCCTGAAATCTTCCAGTCTTTTCCACCATAGTTCTTCGAGGTCGGTAAGGTGGCCAACATGTTCTTTTACGGACCATCCGTTAGTCCGTTTACCGCAGGTGTCCTCATCTGCATGCGAAAGCAAACTGTAAAGGCGGAAGATGCTGCCTTCCATACGACTGAATATTACAGGGAACAAACCTGCAGGAAAATCAAAATTGAACTGGCGTTCAAACCAGGGTGTTTGCGTGATCATGAGTTAAATTACGAAGATAGGATGATAGACGGTGGACGATAGACGATAGACGATAGACGATAGACGATAGACCATAGACCATAGTAGGTCGTTTAAATTGTAAATGTCTTTCATGATTCTTTTGTGCATTCTACTGACCGGTCTATAATGAATCAATCAAATGTTCAGATCATAAAGTGTTAGGGTGCACCACTTGAACGATCTACTATGGTCTATGGTCCATGGTCTTTTCTACTCAGCGGCCAGCTGCTTGAAATACCTCGCATTCCTCAATGCGGCGAGTGAAGCCGTATTATTAAAGTACACGAATGCAGTCGACGCTTTTTTATCATCTCTTATCTGGCCAAAGATCTTTTCCAGGAAAGATTCATCATATTCAGAATAAAAAAGTTTGGGCACCCCATGAAAACGGTAATAAGAAATCCGGTTATTGATAACCGCTTCATCTCTTGGTATTTTCGGAAAACTCACGCCGCAGAAAGTAATCCTGTGTTGGTGAAGGGTATCGAAAACATTTTTTCTCCACCAGCTTTCATGTCTGAATTCAATTACATTATTGAAGGAAGGATTGATTTGTTTTAAAAGTCTTTCAAGCTTTTCTTCATCATACGAAAACTGCGGTGGAAGTTGTGTCAGTACACATCCCAGTTTATCCCCGAGACCTTCTTTCAGCAGGTTGTAAAAATCTTCCATCATCCTTTCCGTATCATTAAATTTTTTGAAGTGGGTTATCGATCTGGGAACTTTGGAAGAAAAGCTGAAATGATCAGGAGCTTTGTCGTGCCATGCTTTTAAGGACTGCAGTGTTGGAAACCTGTAAAAAGTTACATTCAGTTCAAGGGTATCAAAATGAGAAGCATAATAGTCAAACCATTTTTTCTGGACGAGACCTTTCGGATAAAAAACATCTTTCCATTCCTTATAATGAAATCCTGAACAGCCGATATGCCACTCTTTCTTCATGAAGGCAAATACAAAAAACCAATGCCACAGAATCAGTAGGGCAGAATAATGGTGAAAGTAGAACCCTTTCCCAGTTCACTGGCGGCATAGATGATACCACCGTGGTGTTCTACAATTTTTTTGCAGATAGCAAGACCAATTCCTGAACCTTCATATTCACTCCGCCCGTGCAGTCTCTGGAAAATCGCAAATATTTTTCCGGAATATTCCATTTCAAATCCGATCCCGTTATCAGCGAATTCAATTTTATGATATTGCTGGGCGTCCTTGAGTTGGAAATATGAAAGTTCAGAAGACTGTATAGTTTTATAAGTGATCCTGATTTCGGGTTGAACATCAGGCCGTACAAATTTCAGCGAATTGCTGACCAGGTTCTGGAACAACTGCCGGAACTGCGAAGGAATGATTCGGGCAGAAGGAAGTTTGTCTGACCGGATAATGGCATTCACCTGTTCAATTTTAAATTCAAGTGTCTGGATAACTTCATCAAGGATTTCCTGCAAACTGAATTCTTCAAATGAAGTATTACCTGTGATCATGGATATAGCAAGCAGATCATTGATCATGGTCTGCATACGACTCGATGCATCTACAATTTTTTGCAGGTACACTTTCCCGTCAGGCGCGAGCGTTTCTGCCTGTGTGGCAATAAGGCGGTCGCCAAAGGTGGATATTTTCCGCAGGGGTTCTTTCAGGTCATGGCTGGCTACGTAAGCAAATTCTTCGAGACTTGCATTGGATTGCTCCAGCAAAAGCGTATTCTGCAAAATGGTCCGTTCCATTTCCTTACGCCTGTTAATATCCAGCGCTGTACCCAGTATCTGCAGGATATTTCCATTATCATCTGTCTTGAAAACAATTTCACGGATTAAAAGCCATCTCCAGTCGCCTTCCTTATTTTTTACCCGGCACTCGTATTGAACCATTGAATCAACCTGTTTGTAATCGGGGTTTCCTTCCTTGCGTGCAGGTAACAAATGATAGTCTTCAGGATGGTACAACATTGATGTAACATTGTTGGCCGCAAGAATAATTTCTTCGGGAAGATAACCGAGAACAAAAAATATTTCCCTGTTGATGTATTGAATGCTTTGCGAATACACATCAAAGAGGTAAAGGATAGTAGGAGAGGCATCTGCAATCTGTTGAATAAAATGTTCCTGCTCTTTTATCTTTTCAGTTGCATTGATTTCATGTGATATATCAAGTGAAATGTTCAGTACATGTTCCACACTGCCATCGGAATTCCTGTCGAAGATTGTTTCATAGGTATGCATCCAGCGATAGTCACCGTTTTTATGGCGCATTCTATAAGTATATTCAACTACAATATCATTCTTAGATAAGTTAGCGTTCACTTCTTCAATTGTGGCTGATTTTTTTTCTGCAATCTTTAGCCAATCGGATGGATGGGTAACTCTTTCAAAAAATTTTATACCATCTTCCAAAACCTCTTCGGTGTTATATCCCAGCAATTTTTCAAGCCCTTCACTAATGAAAACATATTTTCCCGTGTTTACATTGTAAGATGCAATGATTGAAGGTGTGGCATCGGTGATCTTACGTATAAACGTCTGGTTTTCCTTTAGCTCCTGTTGCACCCTGTATTCCTCTGAAATATCCTGCGTCGTTCCAATCATGCGAACAGGATCACCATGATCATCATAAATAAATTCTCCCTTTCGGTGAATGGTTTTCACTTTTCCTGAAGGGAGGTAGATCTTATGGATCTTATCATATAATCTTTTCTCCCGTAGACAGGTTTCATAGTAACTAATGATTTCTTCTTTTTCTGAAGGGTGAAGGTACTTCGACCAGATTTCAAGATTCATCGGGCTGTCCTTTGCCAGTTCAAAAATTTTGTACATTTCCTCCGACCACAAAAATTCACCGGTTTTTATATCCAGGCTCCAGTTACCAAGATGCGCCAATGCCTGTGCCTGTCTTGATAGTTTTTCACTTTCCTGGAGTTTATCAATCAGCAGTTGCCGTTCTGTAACATCCTGTGCAGTACCGATCACCATATAAGGTGTTCCATTGGCATTGCGTAAGACTTCACCTGTTGCAAAAACAAAACGAATATCACCATTCGGTCTTATCAGCCGGTGTGTGTATTCCCACGATTCGCCGGTTTCCACAGCATGCTGTACCTGGGCCATTACTCTTGGCCTGTCGTCAGGATGAACATGTAACAGGTAGTAATCATAAGTTAATTCCTTGTATTGGAGATCGAGACCGTAAATGTTATAAAGTTCATCTGACCATTCCAGTTTATTTGTCTGAATATCCCAGCTCCAGTTGCCTACATGTGCCAGTGCCTGCGCCTGCTTGTAAAGTAATTCACTACGCTGAAGCCGGTCGATAAGATTCTGTTTTTCAGTAATGTCCCTTTCCGTTCCTATCACTCTTACCGGATGACCGTGTTCATTAAATTGAACCTGTGCAACGGATCGGAGAATTTTTGTTTTTCCTGCAGGTGTGATGATGCGGAATGTGTAATCAAGTATTTTATTGGTAAATACTTTTTCGGTTCCCTCACGGATCTCTTCACGGTCATCAGGATGAACCATGGAAAGGAAGCGTTCAATCGTTACCTCTTCGCCGGGCGGTATTCCATAGATTTTATATAGATGATCCGTCCATTCAAGCTCGTTTGTTTCTATCGTCCAGCTCCAGTTACCCATATTGGCAAGTTCCTCTGCCTGCTTGTAAACAGATTCATTTTGCCGGAGCTTAGTAATAAGCGTTTGTTTTTCTGTTACATCCTGCACCGTTCCCAGCACCATGTAATCATCACCTGAATCTTTTTTCAGGATATTACCACGTGCATGTAAAATTTTCTCTTTGTGTTTGCTTGTTTTAATCCGATAATAAAAGTCAAATGGGGAATGGGTGCTGATGGCTCTGCTGGTTTCTACTCTTACAGCTGCTGTATCTTCAGGAAAATTAAATGATTCAACAAAGCCGTAATCGATTTTCCGTTCACGAGGTTCGAGGTCGTAAATCCTGTATAATTCATCTGACCATGAAAGTTCATTGGTAGAAGGAATCCATGTGTAACTTCCCAGATGGGTTAATGCCTCTGCCTGTTCATGCAGTTTTTTATTTTCACGAAGATCGTGTGCTATATTCTGTTCCTTATCAACATCAAGTGTAATCCCGATAGTTTGCTGAACGGCACCTTCTTCGTCTCTCTTAAAGACAGATTCATAATTTGAGAGCCAACGGTAGTTGCCCGTTTTATCCTTAACCCTATAAGTATAAATTTTTATTTCTCCGTCTGCTGCGGAAGACAATTCAGTGATATGTTTTTTAAAGCCCTCCTTGTCATCCGGGTGCAGAAGTTCATTGATTGCTTCGGTTCCTTTAATATTCAGCTCGCCATGGTTGTACCCGATTATATGTTCCAGTTTATGATTTGAAAAAATTCCCTTGAAATTTTTTATGTCAAATACATATACTGCCCCGGGTATGGTGTCATTAATCTTTTCTATGATGAGGGAGTCTTCCTGGATCGTTTGTTTTAATATGTTGATGTAAGTATTGGTGAGTTCAGTTTCAGCAATAGCAAGAAGAAGATCTATTTCCTTTACCAGTTCAATTACCTTATCTATTTCGGATGTATAATCCGGAATAAAATGAAGAAAGACACGTTTGCGCAGGTAAGTAGCAAGTGTTATGTCTTCTGCAACGATCTCTTCCTTTTTAATTACCGGAAGCTGATTTTCTTTCCATTGCCTGATAGATTCAGTGATCTGTTGCCTGGCCCTGTTTTGAGAAAGATAGGTGAGGTATTCCTTATTGGCTTCCATTGAAAGCTGAAACAGTTCTTCACTACTTAGTTCCCTGAAATATTTCATCATTGGAATGTCCACTTCGCTCAGGTATTGCATCTGAACGGCTACAAAATCATTTAGCCTGTGCTGCAACAGGTATTGTGCAAAGGAGGGTAAGTAAGTAAGTGCTTCCAGGGTTAACCTGGTATCAGTTGTTGTCTCCACGGAAATAAAATAGCTTGCAGCATCCCGTTATAAACGGTATTGCCAAGGTATATGGAAATGGTAAAGGATAAAGTTATGGTAATTGAACCTGAATATTTACTGGTCAATAAGGATATCAATCCTGCTTTTGTCAATTTTTTTCCGCCTGGGCATCAGGAATTTCCTGATTTCTGCTTCAGTCCTGAAACTTTGTGTACCATGCTTTGATTGAATAACAAGCGAGTCAAGGTCATCAATAAGATTATTTAACTGACGCGGACGCCACGTTCCATGGCCAAAACTCATTTTTATTACATTCCCGGGAGGAACAGGTGAGAGGTTGAATGTGACTTCCCTGTCACTGCTAATAAAAAATGGACTGCTGTTTATACTGTCCATTTTTATAGCCCACGTAATTGATGCCTTATCACCGGAGTAGTTTTTCATATTAATGCGACGGAAGGCATCACAACCGGTAAGTAATGCTGTAAGAAAAAGAAAATATACGACACATTTCATATTCAGGAATCTCCGCGCTCAGGACCGGAATAAGGATCCTCTTCCTGCGATTCATGCCTGTCGCCACCAAGACTGTAATAGTTGTTTTCCTCATCTTCTTCACCGATACTTTCATTATCATCATCCAGCTCGCTTCCGGGGATATCCAGATCTGTATCCAGGTCTTCATTTGAAACATTCTGTGGTGTTCCGATTTCTGCATCCGTACTGTTCAATACTGCCAGGTCATCATCATTTACATCAGCTTGTGTACCCATAGTAATATCCAGGTCATCATTGCCGGATCCTGGCTGTGGTGTCATGGCATTTTCTGCTCTTTTTCTTTCATCTCCTGACTGAAACCGCTGACTGACACCAGTAACATTCCGGTTGCCGGGAATATTTTCTACATCCATATCCACCCGGTGAGCATCCGTGCGCTGGTCCATGATGTCTTCTTTCGCAGGATAATGAGGATATCCTGGAAAATCCTGGTCGGTCTTCGGATCATTGGACTGTTCTACGTCCCGTTTGCTATCCATGGGTTTTGAAGATTCTTCACTTTTATTCCGTGCGTTGCTATTATCATTATTTCTTTCCATAATATAATTATTGATAAAAGAAATATAGAAAATGTCATGCCGTACAGCCCGGCGGTGTGATGGACCATGGTCCATGGTCCATGGTCTATCGTCTAATAATCATTCCCGGGGTTATCCTTATCCTTCTTCCCGAATATCTTTTTAAAAATATTTTTCTTCTCCTTCTTATCGTCATCCGGTTTCATTTCACCAATGCGCGGTGCTTTAGCAGAATCTTTTTTTGGATCCTTCTTTGGCACGTCATCATCAGTAGGATTCTGGGATTCAGGAGGAATATATGTTGTGGTATCAATGGAATAGTCGCCTTCGTTCACGCCATTGTTCTGGCTGTCGCTCAGGCTTGGATCATTATACCAGAAGCTGTCAGCGGAATTTGCTTCGTTATCCAGGTCGGCTGGTTTCAGGAAGGATGCATCCCTGTCGATACCCAATGATTTGTCGGCATATACTTTTTTGAAGAAGGCTTCCCAGATAGGCCGTGCTGCTGTTCCACCCATGTATGCGCCATTTTCAATCTGAATAAAACGGTCATCACATCCAACCCAGGTTCCTGCTAAAAGCTGTGGTGTATATCCCATAAACCAAAAGTCAGCATTATCGTTTGTAGTTCCTGTTTTACCACCCATTTCTTTTGCACCGAGTGCCTGCATGAGTCCTTTCGCTGTTCCCACTGTTACAGGGCCTTCCATCATTTTCACCATCTCGTATGCAGTTACTTCACTGATCGCTTCTTTCCTGTTGGCACCAATGTCAACCCGCTTGATCACATTTCCATTCCTGTCTTCTATCCGTGTAATGAATGAAGGCTTTGTTGAAAATCCGTGTCCGGGAAAAACGGAATAACCCCACATCATTTCATATAATGAAAGTTCGCATGCACCTAAAGCAATTGAAGGATAGGGCTCTACGTGCGTAGGTATGTTGAGTTTCTGTTCAAGGAAATTTGAAAATTGCTGCGGGCCTACCTGTTTCATGATATACGCAGTGGCACAGTTCCTCGACCATGCAAGTGCAGATGCCATGGTAACTGTTCTTCCTGAACAGCTTCTTGTTGTTGCAGGTACCGGTTGGGTTTTACTGAACCATTGCTGTACATCTTCCACCATGCTTTCCGGTGTCATTCCTCTTTCTTCTATGGCCTGGCAATATAAAAATGGTTTAATGGATGATCCAACCTGGCGTTTTGTTTTTATTTGGGCATGATCGAATTTGTATGTCTTGAAATCAATACCACCCACCCATGCACGCACTTCACCTGTAATAGGATCCATTACCATAAATCCCGACTGGATCATTTGCCTGTGATATTTAATAGAATCCAGAGGAGACATCACAGTATCCTTAAACCTTTTTGCATTCCATGCAAACACACGCATTTTGACTTTTTC
>JBJMLW010000092.1:0-6141 GCA_045805105.1 Flavisolibacter sp.
GTTTGTAAAATGATCAGTGAATTTCTCTCCAAATATTTCTTTCGCAATTTCCGATTGCTTCATTTTCGTTGTCGCTTCTTCAAGTGTCCGTGGAAGTGTTCCATTTGAAAAATCCCTGTATCCATTCCCCGTTACGGCAGCCTGTTTTAATTCGAGCTTATGGGTAATACCATACAAACCCGATGCGATGGCAGCGGCGATGGCGAGGTACGGATTCATGTCTGCTCCGGGTACTCGTGTTTCAACACGACAACTTTTTTGTCCCTGGTTCAACACACGCAAAGCCACTGTTCTGTTATCTATTCCCCACGTTAATGTAGTGGGGGCCCAGGCTCCTTCCACAAGCCTCTTATAACTATTTATAGTAGGAGCATACATGGGCAGAATGTGCGGCAGGCAGAAAAGTTGTCCCGCCACATACTGTTTCATCAGCACACTCATTTTTAAAGGATCCTTTTCATCGTAAAAAAGGTTGCGCTCAAGTTTTTCATTCCACAGGCTCTGGTGAATATGAGCGCCGCAGCCGGGAAGATTTTCATGGATCTTCGCCATGAATGTTGCCATGATACCATGACGGTAAGCAATTTCCTTAACCGCCGTTTTAAAAAGTATCGCACGGTCGCCTGCTTCCGGCAAAATGGAATGAACAATTGCTGCTTCATAGGTGCCAGGTCCCGTTTCTGTATGCAATCCTTCCAATGGAATATTGAATTTTTGCAGCAGCTCAAACAGGTCGGAGAAAAAATTATTTTTTAGTGTACTGCGCAAAACAGAATATCCGAACATGCCTGGTGTAAGTGGGACAAGATTCCGGAACTGCTTTTCATTTGCACTTTGCGGTGTTTCGGAAAAATTAAACCATTCAAATTCCTGGCTTACTGAAGCAACAAAACCTTTTTGTGCTGCATCAGTTGAAATTTTTTTTAATAACTGCCTCGGACAAACATGTGAAGGTTCTCCTTTATCATCGGTTAATTCTCCAAGGAAAAAAGGAAGGTCGTTTTCCCATGGAATTTTGCGAAAGGTAGACAGCTCAATCCTGGAATGCGCATCCGGATAACCCGTATGCCATCCGGTAAAAGTGCAGTTATCATAGGCAGTATCAGCAACATCCCATCCGAAGATCACATCACAGAAACTGGTTTTTCCATCTGCAAGGGAAATGAATTTATCTGCAGAAATATACTTTCCACGGAGAATTCCATCAATATCACTATAGGCGATTTTCACCTTTCCCGCGGGATGATCTTTTACATACTGCAACACCTGTCTGGAATCCATACTAAACATTTTGATGACCAGGATGACGTGAACCTATCAATTTATATATTAGAAAAGTTCCGATCAATAAAATACAATAAACAACGGCTAATTTAAAATTATACACAGTCATGGCAATAAAGGATATTCCTGCAATAATCAATGCTATCACCGGAGAGGCAGGGTATAAAGGAACGCGGAAAGGACGTTCAAGCTTTGGTTCCTTTTTTCTTAGCCTTAAAAGTGCAACCATGGAAATAATGTAAAGTGTGAGCGCACCAAAAACCGAAATCGTAATGATCTCCGATGTTTTTCCTGTAAAAAGGGCAATGATTCCTATCGCCATATTAAGTAAAAGCGCATTCGCAGGGGTTTTGAATTTTGAATGAATCCGGCCAAGCAACTGAGGTGCTGATCCTGATCTTCCAAATTCAAATGTAGACCGACCCGCTGCCAGGATGATCCCATGAAATGAGGCTACAAGCCCGAGCAAACCGATTGATACCAGTAAATGATACAGTACATGCCCGGATGCTACCACATGTGAAAGTGCAAGTGGTAATGGCGAATCAGATCTCGAACCATCTGCTCCGTATACTACTGCCTCCCAACCTGCCACACCAACGGAACCTGCAAATGTGAGAACGCATAAAATCACCAGTGTTAGAATAGCTGATCCAAATCCTTTCAGAATTGTTCTTTGCGGATTGATGGTTTCTTCAGCTACATTGGCCACACCTTCAATGCCCAGGAAAAACCAGATCGCAAAAGGTATGGAAGCAAACATACCCTGCCACCGGTTGGGAAATGCATTGTGCTGAAAATTGGATGATGTAAATGAAGGAAGCGTCATGCTGGCAAACAGTAACAATTCTCCTACTGCAAGAACGGTGATCACCAGTTCAAAGGTTGCTGCTGCCTTTATGCCATAAATGTTCAATGCAGTAAAAACCAGGTAAACAAAAACAGCAATGGAAAGTATCGGAAGCTGCGGGAAAAAAATATTGAAATAAGCACCAATGGCAAAGGCAATGGCAGGTGGTGCAAAAATGAATTCGATATTCTGTGCCATACCTGCAAGAAAGCCAAGATCTTTTCCGAGTGCCCTTTCTGCATAATCAAATGCTCCCCCGGCCTTAGGTATGCTGCACGCAAGTTCGGTATAACTGAAAGTGAATGCCACATACATGACAATTACAAAAAATGTTGCTATTGCAAAACCAAATGTTCCGCCTTTTTCCAAACCAAGGTTCCAGCCGAAATACATACCCGAGATCACATAGCCAACGCCCAATCCCCAGAGCATGGTTGCATTCAGTGTGCGTTTTAGTTGATTGGGTTGAGACAAATGGAAAGTTTGTACCAATATAGGGAATTGAGGATTAGGAATCCGGATGCGATTCCTAATCCTTAAAAACTCTTAATCCACCCAAATTATCGTTTAGAAATTTTCCAAAGATCAACAGTCCCGTCTGCACTTGCCGTAGCAAACCGCTCACCATCATGACTCCACGTGACATCCATTACATCATTAGCATGATGGCTGAAGGTTTGTAATAATTCTCCAGTCTGAACATCCCATAAACGGGCAGATACACCCTTGTTATAATACGAATCGCCAAAAATATTCTGAAGGAATTCTCCAATTAAGGGTTTGTCACGGCCACCGGTTAATAAATACCTGTCATCAGGACTAAAGGCAACTGCCTGAACGTGTTCAGGAACTTCGAACATTCTAACAAGTCGACGTGTGTTCATATCCCAGACCCTTATGGTCTTATCATCACTGGTTGTAGCAAGTAAAGTTCCATTATGACTGAAGGCAAGGTCAACCACTGCCTCGTTATGTTCCTTATTATCCCAAATCAGACTTCCATCTTTTGTATTCCATAACTTCATTGTATAGTCAAAGCTACCTGATGCCAGCTGTGTACCATCATTGCTGAATTTTACAGACCAAACAATTCTTTGGTGTCCTTTCAACTCACGTAAAAGTTTTCCTGAACACACATCCCAGATTTTAATCACGGCATCATCTCCACTACTCGCAAGCATTTTACCGTCCGGACTAAATGAAACAGTCCAAATTGTTCCCTTATGACCCATAAGTACTTTCAGTTGCTTACCATTATCCACGTCCCATATTCTCACCATTGAATCATAGCTGCCGGTGGCAATATATTTTCCATCGGAACTAACATCGAGATAAGAAATTCCCTGGGGCTGTTTCATTTGCATGACTAGCCTGCCTGTATTTCTTTCCCAGATTTTAATTGTGCTGTCTACACTTCCAGTGATCAGAAATGAATCATTATTGCTGAACCTGACAGAAGTAACAATACTTTTGTGTCCGGTGAATGTATAATTGAGGGTTGCTTTTCGACTATCAACTGTTGGCGAGCTGCTGAATAACTGGTAAAATGCAAGTATTCCAATTAATATGATAACAGCAACAGATGCAACAAATAATCCTGATACTGACAATTTTATTTTCATATAAATTATTTTCCACTCACATTTTTTAATTTATCGGCAACAGAAGAGGACGACGGGTTCAGTTGCAAGGCTTTCTTATAAGCTGTAGATGCTTTTGTTTTATCACCCGCTTTCAGCCAGGTATCACCCAGTATTTCCTGAACAGTTGAAGATGTTGGATAATTGATTGCATTCATTTCAAGAAGCTCAATCGCATCCTGTATCCTTGCCGGATCATTTCTTAAAAAACGGCTGATCTGGTTAATGTCGTCATGAAGTGGAATCACATTGTAACCGTATTTTTTAGATAGTTCATTGAAATGATCGCGGATTATTTTGCTGTTCATCGTTTTCCTGAATGCTGAACTATTGTAAGGAAGATGCCAGTCGGGATATATAAACCGTATACCATCATAAAATGCCTTTACAGGTTCTGATATGTGTGTTTCATCCGGGTAGAAATTCCTTTTGTAAATCAATCCGTGGTATTTCTTTTTATGAAGTATAGAATCAAGTTCGAGCTGGTTCTGATGAAAAGATGCATCTTCATTGGCATCGCTAAAAAAAAGAAACCGGTTTGTACTGGTAAAGGGATGCGAAGAAAAATCATGAAGCATGAAATTCGAATCCCACTGAAGAGAGGGGCTAATAGCAATATAAGCATTGAAATAATCGGGATGATGCAAAAGGCAGTAAACCGCCATGAGTGCACCAAGTGAATGACCGGAAAGTATTTTAAAAGGCGCAGTATGGTATGCAGAATCCACCCAGGGCATTAATTCCTGGTGAATAAACTGTAAAAACTTTTCACCTCCACCGCTATTCTTTCCAATTGAATTTACACTTGTATCAGGTTTGCCATCAGCACCAATTATGGAATGGGTTGGAGTAAGGTCACGTGTACGGTCAGTATTTTCTATTCCAACAACAATAAGGTTCGGTATTATTTTATACGCTTCAGAAAGATATTCAACCTGTCCGCCAATCATCTGCATTTGCGCTTCTCCATCGAGAACATACAATACAGGATGTGCATCAAACTGGTTCATTCGCGCAGGTGTTTGAATAATGATTTTTCGTTTTTCTCCCAGAACTGAGGAATAAAATGTTCTGACTTCAGGTCCATTCATCGAAGAACTGTCTGTTACCTGCGCGTGGATGGTGGTGAAAAATATTAGAAAATAGAAGGTCATGAGGCTGCTGAACAGCCATTGTTTGCTGAGTGGCATAGATTATGTTTTTATGAAAAAATGATTATGACGTCAATGGTCAATCGGCAATCGTGAATGTTAGAATTAATTAAATGTATCGACCTGTCCGGATCATGAGTAGCATACACATTCACGATTCACGATTGACGATTGACGATTGACGATTGACGATTCACGACTACTGTTTCCTGTATTCGAGAATATCCCCCGGCTGGCAATCGAGTTCCTTGCAGATAGCTTCAAGAGTTGCCAGCCTTACTGCTTTTATTTTTCCTGTTTTCAGTATTGACAAATTCACTACTGTAAGTCCGATCTTTTCTGCCAGTTCATTGCTGCGCATTTTTCTCTTGGCCAGCATTACATCGAGGTTGATAATGATAGGCATATTAAAAAGTTAAGTCCTGTTCTTCCTGTAAAACAACACCATGTCTGAAAATAGCTGCCATAAAAAAAGCAAACACACCAATCACGAGGTGCAGCATAATTATGCGGACAATATCAACAAGTTCACTTCCATACACCACAAGCAGTCCAATGAAAATAAAAGGAACCACGAGGTTGATGATATAAAAGCGCGATAATCGTACAACGCCCTTCCGTGTAAATAATTTACTTTGTCTGAATGCATCAAAAACATTTCCCAGCATCCAGAGGAACACACCATAAAAAAATATCGTTGCGAGGTTTCCAACAAGGAATGATGCCTTGTAATCTCCCAGGAGAAAAACCTTTTTTGTAAAGGGATAATAGATCTGAAAGCTGTCGCCTGAAATACGGATCGGCAACCAGGATGCCTGATGAATTTCATTCATCATTACAATACAAAATGCATATGTGGCGATGACTAATACCACAATCGCTGCAATGCGCGAAAGGTAAAAGAGGATCCCTGCGATAGAGCGAACTGTTTTCATGTATCAAACTTTATACTGCAAATATAGAAAAATTATCGATTTACGATAATTTTATTTTGATTATTATTAATTTATTTAAAATATTGATCTAAAACAACCATTTGAACTACGAAGGCACTGCGCACAAAGAAAACGATGTGAACACTGTGTCATCATGCCTTTCTGTTTAAACTAACGGTAAAGCACATCCGATTTAATAAACATGCTTATACTTTCGCGAAAAAATTATCTTAGGACGGTTTCAATCAATAATTCCAACTGAAACAGCCTAATCAATTGAA
>JBJMLW010000093.1:0-2953 GCA_045805105.1 Flavisolibacter sp.
GAAATGATGTCCTGAAAAACTCACATCCTTGATTGTAGAAGGATATCAACAACTAATTAGCTGGCACTAAAGAAAAATCCTTATACTGACTCAACAGTATAAGGATCTTCATGTTTGTATTCCGGTTATTCTGATAATTGTCCGTCAGAATCACTTCCTGTTATACCTGTTTTAGATGAGAGTCCTGAATTTCTTGAATTACTATTTCTTCTTGTTCCCGATAAATCCTGCTCATCTCTTCCTGAATTGCGGTCTGTTCCAGAAGAAGTGTTCTGCCTGCTTCCTTTTGAGCCGGACTGCTGACTCTGTTGATTCCTGTTTTTATTTTCTGATGAATTTTTCTGTCCTTTTGTATTTTCCATAATTGAAAATTTAAATGAAAAATGTTCCGGTATTCACCGGCATTGACGAATCAAATGGTCGAAAAACTATGCCGGAAAAGAAAAAACAATCGTTGTGTTTGCCACTATTTTCTTGTTAAAATATCCATCACCAGCCTGTTCAGATCTTTTAACCATGCCTGTGAATTTGATTTGATTTCTCCATGCGGAACAACAGTATTTCCAAGTAATGCATACCATGTTTGTGAAGAACCGGGAACAAAAAAACCATGTTTCGACCAACCATTTTTTTTACCGCGACCATGATCTGTTGTAATAACAAATGTTGTTTTCCCTGCATACTCCGGCATCGATTGTACCAGTCGCCATAATTCACCAATCATCCTGTCTGCATTATTTCCCTGTTGAAGATATTGATCGTAACGACCGTTATGCCCAGCATTATCAGTACCGCTAAAGCTGAGAAGTACAACAGAAGGTTTATGTTTCTTTACATATTCCTTGCAAGCAATGTATGTGAGTTCATCATAGCGTGTTGCTGATTCTTTGTCTGCCACTTCACCCTGCAAAGAATTAAGAAGGATCTGTGCAGGTGAAAGATCTTTGTCTTGAATATCTTCAAGGCCGCTGTTCAATACAAAACTATTTTTATCTTTTCTGCCAAGGATGTATGGAAAAAGATCCCACGAGGTAAATGCAGCTACTTTACCTGCATATGCTTCAGAGGTATTCAGTAGTTGGAGAAGATTTTTATTTTCATTTCTTTTACGATCATTCCCGTAAATCCTGTAATCCACTTCACCTGTAAGCAATTCACTATACCCGGGGTATGAAAGGGCATACGGATTGGAAACATTTACTTTATTCCCGTATGTTCTGTTTCCAAAAATTTCACCCTGGCGGCCGATAACATTCCAGAAAAACGGAAGGAGTTTTTTTCTTCTTTCCTCGGTAGATTCCTCCCAGAACAAAGCACGTGCAAGCGATGTATCAGTATTGATTTCCGCATCGCTGATCAATGAAGCATCAGCACCTTTAAAAACCTCCTCCCATCGAAAACCATCAAGTGTAATGATGAATAACTTATTTTCCGGATTCAGGGGATGGATCGATTTTCTCGTACTGCTGACAGAAACACTAAACGTTACCAGAATAAGACATAACACCAGGCCTCTCATGATTATTTCACTAACAAAAGTGTACCACATTTATATCCGCCTTCGCCTTGCCGTATATATTTATAAAAAGGAGATGTAATCCAACTTAGGTCAATGCCTTGCTGATATGAAGTTTTTGTTATCCCTATATGAGCAATGAATCTCATTTTAATAATAACTTTTTCCCCATCGATGTGAAGCAACCAGTATAGAGTAAATGCAATGAATGTAAATTAACGATGAGGATTTCTATAAACGTTCATAAGATTCAATCAATAAAAACGTGGTTTGAAAACCCAGATTAACCTGGATAAATTAGCTGGCCCGTTCCCGGGGAAACTGTACAGTTTTCTGAACAGAATAGTTTATTAAATCGCTATGGACTGAAAACTATTGACTTTTTTCCTACGGCATGATATTTATTGGAATTATATTAGATCTTACAATCATTACATTTGGCGAAAAGAATTGGAAATTCCGGTACAAATTAACCGGGTATTAACCCAGGTCAGTTATGAAGAAAGGAATTATGTTAGTTGACGATGACCCTGAAGACAGGGAAGAATTTTTAGATGTTTATCTCGCCCAGTTTCCAGGAGAGCAATTATACTTTGCAGAGAATGGAGAAAAAGCGCTTGCATTCCTGGATAGATTATTTGAAGACCGCGCACCACTTTGCCTGATTGTTCTTGACCTCAACATGCCGATATTGAATGGTACCCAGACGCTGAGGAAAATCAAGGATGATGAACGTTTCCGGGACATTCCTGTTGTGATTTATTCTACTTCAGTAAATTCAATTGAACGGGAAGAATGTTACCGTTTGGGGGCATTGGACTACCTGGTTAAACCTTCCTCATTTAGCGATAGTGTTGAAATAGCAAAGAAACTTAAAAGACTCTGTACGCTTCATTAACCTTATCTGATGCTTCTGCCACATTTTGCTTTTCCGTTGGCAGCCTCTTCCGGTGTTATGGAGCGGGCACAGGAAGAAAGGATTATAAGAAGACTCAATATTAAAAGTATCTGTTTCATAGGGTGGCGATTAAGCCGTAAATTAATGAAGAACCCGGTTGTTTCAAAGCAAACAACTGTCTGCTACCAATTTCGGGAACAATTTCAGCAGGAACACGGACAGTTACGAATGCAGTGCCGAATAAATACGAATTATTCATCGTCAGCTACCTGTACCAGATCTTTCTTTCTTAGCCATCCTTTAGAAGTCTGACCAAACTGATTTGTAAATACGATATATATATAATCTGCAGTGGCTTTTATAGGAGTAAGAAGCGCATTGTTCCAGTGCACAATATTGGCAGCCCTCCTGGTACCTTCTTCAGGTTCGGTATAAAAAAAAGCTTTTGAAATTACCTGGTACGTTCCCAAACCAGTATGAAGGTTAAGTGTATAACCTTCCCTGTACACCTTTGACTTTCTTTTTGGAACCTGCACAAC
>JBJMLW010000094.1:0-6168 GCA_045805105.1 Flavisolibacter sp.
ATGGCACCTCAAGTAAGAATTGTCATCCGATCTTCTCTCAGCCTTATGGGGTAAGAGTATTCAAAGGATATTGACATTGACGATTGACGATTGACGATTGACGATTCAGCATCCAACGTCAATAGACGTGGATTTTCACCAATTCGTTTGCTCAGTAAACAATTATTACAACAACGTGAATGTTTCCACTTTCATTGCCAACCGGATCGCTTTTAACCAGCAAAAATCCTTTTCCCGTTTTATCATCAGGCTGGCAATAACTGCAACCGTTATCAGCGTTGCTGTGATGATCATTACCTTATCATTTGTGAATGGTTTCCAGGAAACGGTGAGCGGGAAAGTGTTCAGCTTCTGGGGACATATTCGTCTTGGCTACCGGCAACCCATGAAAGCTTCCATTGCAGAAGAAGAACCCATCAGGGCCGATACCAACATCGTCCGCAACATTAAAAAAATACCTTCTGTAACAGCCATCCATCCGTTTGCTACACGAAATGCTATCCTGAAAACTACTGATGAAATGGAAGGTATCCTGTTAAAAGGGCTGGACATAACCTATGACTCTGCCCATATGCAACGCTTCATGCAGCCGGGAAGCAGGTGGATACACTATAACGATTCTTCCTACTCACGCGATATTGTCATTTCAAAATATACTGCAACGCAACTAAAGCTGAAAGTGAACGACCGTATACTGATCTATTTTATCAAACCTGATGGTACATTGCGTCCAGACAAACTTACTATTGCAGGTATCTATAAAACAGGCATTGAAGAATACGACAAGCACTTTGCAATTGGTGATATTCAGTTGATCCGTCAACTGAACGGATGGAATATTGACCAGATCGGCGGCTATGAGATTTTCCTGGATGATTATAGGAAAATGGATAAGGCAAGCAGGCAGATTTTTGAAAATGAAAACCTACCTGCAGTGTGGGAAACAAATACTATCCGTGAAATCTATCCGAACATATTTGACTGGCTTGACATACAGGATGTCAACCAGAACATACTGATATCTATCATGACGATCATTGCACTCATCAACCTGATTACATGCCTTATCATTCTTGTACTGGAAAGACTACGTATGGTTGGTGTACTGAAAGCACTTGGTGCAACCAACTGGACGGTTCAGAAAATATTTCTTAATCATTCAGCGCTCATTACTTTGATTGGTATTATCATCGGAACCCTGCTTGCACTTGGATTGCTATGG
Organism: Flavisolibacter sp.; assembly: GCA_045805105.1. Lineage (GTDB taxonomy): Bacteria > Bacteroidota > Bacteroidia > Chitinophagales > Chitinophagaceae > Flavisolibacter. The sequence goes on from JBJMLW010000094.1 coordinate 1,223, forward strand.
CTGCAGGAGACAACACATTTTGTAAAACTTCCGGAAGAAGCCTATTATATGGATACGGCCAATGTAAAAATTGTATGGTGGCAGGTAATCATGGTGATAACCGGAACACTGGTGGTATCTTTTCTTGTTCTGTTGATTCCATCACTGATCGTACGAAGGATTCAACCCATCCGCGCAATACGTTTTAGCTGAGAAGGTGTGAGAGAATGATTCCTGTTGCAACTGCTGCATTCAATGATTCCGCACCGCCTTTTTTTGGTATGGTGATTTTTTCTGTAGCATATTCCATGATCTCTGGTCGTATGCCTTTCGACTCATTACCGATAACAAGAATTCCTTTATCGGTTCTGGCATGATTGAAAAGTGATTTGCCATCGAGTGTGGCAGCATATACCGGAACTTTTTGTTTTGGTAACCAGGTACCTTCTTCATCATAATATACATTCACACGGGCAATGCTTCCCATTGTTGACTGCACCACTTTCGGATTATAAATGTCTGCACATCCAGAACTGCAGACAACATTCAATACATGGAACCAGTCTGCGATGCGAATGATGGTACCAAAGTTTCCAGGATCCTGAATGGTGTCGAGAAACAAAACCAATGTATCAGTTTTCGGTTCCCAATGGTCAGGTTGACGTAAAATTGCAACAACCTGGTTGGGTGTTTGCAGGTGAGAGATCCTTTCAAGTTCCTTTTGACTTATTTCAGTAACATCATTCACAACATTGGTAACCGACTGAATCCATTCTTTTGTTGCATAGATTTTCACAATGCTTCCAGGTACGATCGTTATAAGTTCAGCAACAATCTTGGGACCTTCAGCAACAAACAATTTTAAATCCTCCCTAACTTTTTTCTGGGTCAAACTTTGAATATCTTTGATTTCATTCTTACTTATCATAGATTGTCATTACAATTATGTTTTTTACTGCGGCAAAACATGTTAAATATCTTGCTGTTTCCCTCACCCTTGCCGCTTCACTGACCGGTTTTATTTCCTGCACGGTCATTAAAAACTACCCAGTTAACAAACCTTTCGTCTATAAGACCAACATCAATATCGAGGGTAAATATACCAAGGGGGAAAAAAAACAACTGAAATCTCAACTTGAACAACAGCTTCATGACAGTGTTCGTGCACGCGGTCAGCAGAAGTTTATTTTCTGGTATACCATCAAAAAGCCGCCAGTATTTGACACAATGAATGTTGGCAAATCAAAAATTTTTCTGGATGCACTCCTGAATTCTGAAGGTTATTACCGCGACACTATTACTGCAGATACGACATTGAAAATTGAAGGCGACCAGTACCGAACAACGATAAATTTTAATGTTGTTCCCGGTAAAATGATAAGAATTGACTCAGTTCGATACAATCTTCTTGATTCGGTAGATTATATACCAAAAGTTGATTCGTTGCAGGCACTCACACTTGCTTCGTTGAGTGAACAGGTGATAAAAAAGAATGAACCTTTTTCAAAACCACTGATCTCTGCTGAACTCGACAGGTTGTCGGATGTGTACCGTAACAATGGTTACTTACGATTTTCTCGCGAGCAATTGCTGGCAGTTTGGGATACTGTTGGTGTTGACCTGCTGAGGATAACCTTTGATCCGCTTGAACAGGCTGAATTACTCGAAGCTTTACGGCGCCGGCGTGAAAACCCAACAGCTGACATTGAAATCCGGCTTCGTCCGGATCCCGATACCAGCAGGCTGGTTCGGTATTATGTTGGAAATGTAAAAGTATATCCCGATTTCAACAGCGACACTTCTTACTTCAAACCAAAAACTCAAGTATTATCCCAGTACCAATATCAATTTGTTTCTTACCAGGGACTTTTTCTTCCGCGAAAATTAATCAGGTTCATTTCACTTCACCGGGGTGATTTGTACCGGCAAAGTAATTACCTGCGCACATTGAATAAATTCAATTCAATTGGTGCCTGGCGACTTGTGACCATCAATCAGCTTCCACGCGCGGGAACAGATACAGTTGATTTTGAAATACGACTGATCCCTGCTAATAAATATGTTACAAGTATTACTTATGATATCAGTTTGAACCAGGGTAACTTTTCTGTTGGTAGTCTTCTTGGAATGGGTGCGAATTTCAGCCTGGTAAACAGGAATTCGGGAAGGGCCGCAAACCAGTCAACTACCAATGTCCGTTATGGTATTGAGCTGGCACCGGGAAGCGGTGGTATCCAGGCACAACAGATAATCGCGAGTCATACAATCCAGTTTCCGCGCCTGGTTCCACGAATGCGGTGGATACCGAATAACCTTCGTGATGATGCAAAAACATTCCTGAATTTTAATGCAGGGTATACCGATCGCATCGACTTTTATCTTGTTGCCAGTGTAAATACATCATGGGGATATGAATTCAAATTGAATAAAACTGTTGTGGGTATCCGGATACCGAACATAGAATACAACGTTCTTACCGTAAGAAGCGGTCTGCAGGACCTGATTGATCACAATGTATCCTATAAGTACATTTTTAATGACGGACTTGTTATATCATCCATCGTCAACGTAACTGCAGCAAGCGGTAAAAAAAATTTTACAACCATCAAGCGTGCGAGTCTTGAACAGGCAGGACTTCTTGTAGGCCTTTTACGTCCGCTTCTATCCGATAACCAGCTGTATCGTTTTGTAAAACTTGACGCCGAACTGGTACAGACAAAGATTGTACGCCGTACCTCATATGCATGGAGAATGTTTGCGGGTGCAGGTTATGGTCTTCCATTCGATAGCGATGACAACATCAACAAGTACATGCCTTTCTTCCGGCAGTATTATGCGGGTGGTCCGAATAGTATGAGAGCATGGCCGGTACGCAAGCTCGGACCAGGTTCCACAATCAGGTCATTTGACAAGGAAATTGCTCCCGACAGGTTTGGTGACATCCGCCTTGAACTGAATGGAGAGTACAGGTTTTATATCACGAAGATTTTTGGCTTCCCTTCCGAAGGTGCATTGTTCACAGATATGGGAAATGTATGGTTTCTCAGGGAAAATCCTGACTTTCCCGATGGCGCATTCAGTATTAAAAGATTGTGGAAGGATGTTGCTATCGGAGTAGGAACCGGTTTTCGTATCGACTTTGGTTTCCTGAAAGCCAGGCTGGATTATTCATTTAAGGCAAAGAACCCCAGTCCGGATAATATCGAAGCTCAGAATAAATGGTTCTATAATTTCAATCCCTTCGGGGGGCAGTTTCAGTTAGGAATTAATTATCCGTTTTAGTGTTTAAGAATGCCACGAATGCACTAAAACACTAAGTTGCACAAAGGATTTTATTAATTATTCTATGATTATTTAGTGTTCCTTGTGTCTTTATGCTTTTTGTGGCAATTGCATTTCGAATTGCTCCATTGTCATCGCATCATTTAATAAAAATCTTCCAATCCTGGTTCTGCAAAGGCTACTCAGGTAACCTCCGCAGCCAAGCTTTGCTCCATAATCGTTAGCCAGACTGCGGATATACGTTCCCGTTGAACATACAACACGAAAATGTACTTCAGGTAATTCTGCGCTGAGAATTTGAAATTCATGGATGGAAACCGGTCTTGCATCCAGCTGAACATCTTCCCCCCTCCTGGCAAGTTCATATACTCTTTTACCATCTTTTTTTATGGCAGAATGAATGGGCGGGATTTGCATGATGGGTCCTGTAAAAAAAACGGCCGTCTCCTGCAGTTGAGATAATGTTATATGTTCAAAGGGAAGTGATTTTTCAGGCTTGCTTTCAAGATCATACGTAGGTGTTACAGCACCCAATGTAATGGTGCCGGTATATTCTTTTTCCTGGGCCATGAATTCATTTATCATCTTTGTGAATTTTCCTGTGCAAACGATCAGGAGTCCAGTTGCCAGAGGATCCAGTGTGCCTGCATGTCCCACTTTTTTTATCCTGATCAGGTTACGGATCTTTCTAATGACATCGAATGATGTCCACCGGAATGGCTTGTCTATGAGAAGAACTTTGCCTTCTTCGTATTCATTACTCATTGTAGCAAAAATACAATGCCACGAAGGCACAAAAGCACAAAAAATATTGTCTTTGTGTTTCTTAGTGCCTTTGTGGCTTTGTGGCCTTTACTAAATTGACTGCCGGTTTTTTAATTCAAGGTATTTGTTTAAACTATTTATCGTTAGGTTCTGCGGACTTGTAAGGACAGATATAATTCCATTTTTCTGAAGTTCTCTTGCGATCAGTTGTTTTTCAAACCTGTATTTTTCAGTGATGGTTTTGATATAGATGTCTTCAATTGTTCGAACCTTCGAGTCAGTTAATTTTTTCAGCTCAGTATTTTCGAAGAACACAACCATCAATAAATGATAGTGAGCAAGACGTTTTAATGAAGGCAATTCACGCTGCAGGCTTTCAACAGATTCGAAATTGGTGAACAGTATCAACAGGCTTCTGTGCGTAATACGGTTACGCACAATAGAAAATAGTCTTTCAAAATCAGGTTCGTGAAAATTTGTTTCCTGCTTGTACAATGTATCAAGTATCTGGTTAACCTGTGTTGGCTTTTTATCGGCCGGAATAAAAGAATCAACCTGCTTTCCAAAGGTGATCAGCCCGGCCCTGTCCTGCTTCTGCAATGCTACATTACAAAGTACAAGAGATGCATTGATAGCATAATCAAGTAATGTCATTCCTTCGAAAGGCATTTTCATTACACGTCCCTTATTGATCACACAATAAATCTGCTGGCTTCTTTCATCTGTATAATTATTCACCATGAAATTTCCATAGCGTGCTGTTGCCTTCCAGTTGAGCGTGCGGTAATCATCGCCCATTACATATTCCTTGATCTGCTCAAACTCCATACTGTGTCCAAGTTTGCGCATTCTTTTAACGCCTGTCTGCTGAAGATGAACACCAACAGCCATCAGTTGGTAACGTCGCATCTGAACAAATG
>JBJMLW010000095.1:0-3269 GCA_045805105.1 Flavisolibacter sp.
CCAGCTGAAATCAAACCAGGTTTCACTGGGCGTCAGTGGTTACAAAATTGACGAAGTGGATGGATATGACCAGTACCTGTGGCCGGATGTTGCCACTTTTCCTTCCGGCATCAGTGCTGAACAGATGCGCCAGACATTTGGATTATTGTTACAGCGTTACAGCAGTGAAATGTTTCACCAGTTGAACAGGCGTACATATGGTCTCGTACGCGGATCAAATGGCGGTGGTGTGTCTTTTCCCTATGTGATCTACAATGATTATTACAATCACGAAGATTTTATTACTGCATTGATCAACTCCGGTTTTGCAGGCGTTTTGTGGACACCGGAAGTGCGTGCATCAAAAACAGGTGAAGAATGGCTGCGTCGTTTCCAGTCGAATGTGTTTTCACCGATGGCAATGATCAATGCATGGTCGAGCGGAACAAAACCATGGTCGTATCCTGAAGTGGCTGCGCAGGTAAAATCAATGGCACTGCTCCGGATGCAGATGATGCCTTACTGGTATTCGGAGTTTGCAAAATATCATTTCGAAGGAACGCCACCATTCAGGGCCATGGCACTTGAAGAAGGCTTTCTGCAGGATGTAAAAAAAGAAAATGGCAGTGCCAGCCTGGAAGAAAATCCATATGCAGAAGCAACAACCAAAGAGATCAAAGACCAGTACATGGCTGGCGAAAATTTACTGGTTGCACCAATGTTTGCAGGACAAACATCAAGAAAAGTTGTTTTACCGAAGGGAAAATGGTTTGACTTTTATACCGGCGCATTTGCGGGTGATGGTGAAGTGATCACCATAACACCCGGACTTGATATTATTCCTGTGTTTGTAAAAGATGGTGGTATCATTCCAATGATGCCCGCACGGTTACATGCACCAAAGGCAGGAGAGATAGTTGATATTGAAGTAAGGTATTATGGAGAAAAGCCAGGAAGGTATTTGTTGTATGATGATGATGGAGAAACTTTTGATTATGAAAAGGGAGCATTCACATGGAGAGAGATCAAAGTTGAAAAAGATAAAAAAGGAAAACTAAAAGGTTCTATTTCAAATGCTGTAAAAGGCAAACCTAATACTGTGGGGAAAGTTACATGGAAGTTCATGACAAGATAAAAGCAGGCCACAAAGGCACAAAGGCGCTAAGGTGCACAAAGCCTTTGTGCTTCTTTGTGACTTTGTGCCTTTGTGGCAAAAAAAGGCAACTAATATTAATTCTGTTAATTTTTATTTCAGGTTGTTCTTCCCAACAAAAAAATATTAAGCAATCCACTTCATTTATTTCAATAATAACTGAAACTCTTCAACAACAAATTTTAAAAGAAGCAGAATGGGCGATGCAACAGGAACCCGTTACCGTAACGGCACAAAGTTCACCGCGCAGCGCCGGCGGCATCCATGATTTTTTTTCGGAAGGCGATTACTGGTGGCCCGATCCACGCAGCGCCGATAGTCCTTACATACAGAAAGATGGTCTTACCAATCCCGATAATTTCGTTGCACACCGTCATGCTATGATCCGTTTCAGCAGGATCATCGGTGCACTTGCATCTGCATACAAATTAACCGGTGATTCAAAATATATGCAACAGGCAATGAAGCACTGCAGGGCGTGGTTTGTTGAACCGGAAACTTTAATGAATCCAAATCTTTTGTATGCACAGGCCATCAAAGGCAGATTTACGGGAAGAGGCATTGGTATCATCGATACCATTCAGCTGATGGAAGTGGTGCAGGGAATGATGGTGATGATGAAAGATAAAAACATGGACCAGCAGGATCTTGCTGCAATAAAAAATTGGTTTGCGCAGTATCTTGAATGGCTTACCACGCATAAATATGGAATGGATGAAATGAATGCAGAGAATAACCATGGAACATGCTGGGTGATGCAGGTGGCATGCTTTGCAAGATTTACGCAAAACAACCAGCTGATTGATTTTTGCAGGAACCGTTTTACAACAGTTTTATTGCCGGCACAAATGGGAACGGATGGCAGTTTCCCGAGAGAACTACGTCGGACAAAACCTTTTGGTTATTCCATCTTTAACCTTGATGCGATGACAACGATTTGCCAGATCCTTTCGTCAAATGAACATGACCTGTGGCAGTACCAGACAGCTGATGGTAAATCTATCAGGAAAGGTATTGAGTTCCTGTATCCATTTGTTGATGATAAATCTAAATGGCCATATCCAAAAGACGTGATGTATTGGGATCAATGGCCTGTTGCGCAACCATTCCTTGTGTTTGGTGCTAATGCGTATCATGATGAAAACTGGCTGCAGACCTGGAAGAAACTGGATCATGATCCTTCGAATGAAGAAGTAATTCGAAACTTGCCGGTAAGGCATCCTATAATATGGTTTTGAGAGATAGCCACAAAGACACCAGGACACGAAGGAGCACGAAGGCTTTGTGCTTCTTTGTGCCTTAGCGTCTTTGTGGCAAAAAAAATATGAAATGAAAAGAATATTCTTGTTTGTCACTGTTTTTAATCTATCAGTCAATTTGTTTTCACAAACCGCAGGAGATGAAGACAAAGAGATGTTCAATAAAGGAAAAGACCGCGACCAGCAGGCCATTGACGAAGCCATCAATAGCTGGTGGACCGCTTCGATGAAGACCCATGACCAGAGAATTGAATGGTGGAAGGATGCAAAATTTGGTATGTTCATTCACTGGGGAATTTATTCACTTCCCGGCGGAGAATGGAATGGAAAAAAAGTAAGTGGTTATGCTGAGCACCTCATGCGGAAAGAAAAAATTACACGCGCAGCATACCTGGATGTTGCACATCAATTCAATCCCGTAAAGTTTAATGCCGAACAATGGATCCTGCAGGCAAAAAAAGCAGGAATGAAATATTTCATTATCACATCAAAGCATCATGATGGTTTTGCCATGTTTGATTCACAGGTATCGGATTTTGACATCATAGACCAGACACCTTTCAAAAGAGATCCGATGGCAGAACTTGCCGCTGCTGCAAAAAAATATGGAATCAAATTCGGGTTTTATTATTCCCACGCTTTTGACTGGGAACATCCTGATGCTCCTGGAAATGATTGGGAATATAAAAATCCCGGTGGTGACCTCAACCTTTATGGCGGACGTGAATGGTACGACCTGCATCCTGATTTATTGGCAAAGGCGCAGCACTATGTTGATACCAAGGCAATTCCCCAGATAAAAGAACTCATTCAGAAATATCATCCAGATATTTTATGGTTTGATACGCCACAGAAATTGCCCTTATCCGAGAATGTGC
>JBJMLW010000096.1:0-3334 GCA_045805105.1 Flavisolibacter sp.
CCGACATGATCTGGATCGAAGGCAAAAGCACCGCGTGGTGCTATTTATATGAAATGCAATTATTACCTGGTGCAACAGAAAAAATTTCCGACCAGCGCATTGTTCCTTCAACCGGAAAAGAAGATGAAATAGAGCGTAAGGCAGAAGAGCTCAGAAAAAGGGCACTTGCCTTTACTCCCCAGCGCGACTATGCGGGTACAGATGGTTCGTCACGCCCTGTAAAACGTCAGCGCGTTCAAAATGACGATGAAGTTTTTCATTTTGTTGATCACAGGAAAGACAGGAAATCAATAGGCCAGGAAGTACTTATGAGCGTATTGATCATTGGTATTTTCGCTGCTTCCGTTTATGGAGGCAAAAGCTACTTTAATACAAAGCAGGAAGTTGTTCCGGTTGCCCATAAACTGGAATCAGTAGATAACCATGCGGCAATAGCAAATCCATCTCCTGTTGTAAATACGCCCGAAGAAAATATTATACAGGATACAGCAAATCTGCATCGGACTGATACCACGGTTGCAGAAAATGAAATACGTACAGCAGTAGTTGAAAAAACGAAAAGCACTACTCCTAAAATCTCCAAAAAGAAAATCCAGGATAGCGTCATCAAAACAGAACCTCCTGTTGTAAAAAACGAAGAAACCATTTTACCCCCCGAGGTGAATGAAGGCGAAGACCTTACAAAAAAAGAAATCACTGCAACAGAACCAAAAGACACAGCGGTACAGGTTGAAAAAAAGAAAAAGGGACTAAGATTGTTCAGGAAGAAAAAGAAAGACGATAACGATACGAATAATGAATAACAAATAACCCTGCAGGGAATATCGAATATCGAAGGAAGTAGGAAGTAAAAAGTGTGAATGAATCAACTGTCTATATAATGAACACCATTGGGATCCGTGTAACCTCTTCGACCTGGTGAACTTAAAACCTTAAACCTTAAACTTTAAACTTTATCTCCACCTTTGCGCATGCAGAACAAAGTTTCCATTGAAGACATTCTTTCGCGCCTCAATATTGAATCTCTCAATGAAATGCAGCATGCAGCATTGCAATCTGTACCGGAGCATGATAATGTAATGATCCTTTCCGCTACGGGTTCGGGGAAAACACTTGCTTTCCTGCTTCCTCTTTTGAACAGCCTGCAAAAAGGACAGCGCACCACTACCGGATTGATCCTGGTGCCTACCAGGGAACTTGCATTGCAGATTGAACAGGTATTCAGGTCAATGGGAACCGGTTTTAAAATTACCAGTTGTTATGGCGGGCATAAACGGGAGATTGAAGAACAGAACCTTGTTGAACCACCTGCGCTTATTGTGGGGACACCCGGCCGCGTAGCTGATCACCTGAGGCGAAACAACATAACCGCTTCTTCAATAGAAATGCTGGTACTGGACGAATTCGACAAATCACTTGAACTGGGTTTTGTTGAAGAAATACAAAGTATAATAGAAGGATTACCCGCAATCAAAAAAAGAATTCTTACCTCAGCCACCTCGGCTGTAACAATGCCTGCGTTTCTTCCTTCCGGTTTTCACCAACTGAATTTTTTACCTGAAGAAGGACAACCTGGTATCCGCCTGGATGTACAGGTGCTGATATCTGCTGAAAAAGACAAGACGGACACACTTTTCCGCCTGCTATGTTTATTAGGAAACCGTCCAACTATAATTTTTTGTAATCACCGCGAAGCTGTAGAAAGAACCAGCAGCGTCCTTTCGCAGAAAGGTATTACCAATACATTTTATCATGGAGCTATGGAACAACGCGAGCGTGAAGTAGCACTGGCCAAGTTCAGAAATGGCAGTATCAATTTCCTGGTAACAACAGACCTCGCCTCACGTGGACTCGACATTGCCCACATCCGTTACATTATTCATTATCACCTGCCTGCTACAGAAGATATTTTTACGCACCGCAACGGAAGAACTGCCCGGATGGACGCGAGTGGAACTGCCATTGTTATTTGTGGTCCCGATGAAAAACTTCCTGACTTTATCCAACCCACACTTCCACCGCCCGACATCGAACTCGCTGCCGGTGTTCCTGAAAAACCCAAGTGGACAACCTTCTTTGTAGGAGCAGGCAAAAAAGACAAAGTAAACAAGGTAGATATCGTGGGGTTTCTTTCCAATAAAGGAGATTTAAAAAAAGATGATATCGGACTCATTGAAGTAAAGGATTTCTTTTCATTCGTTGCCATCAGGAAATCCAAGGCAAGCCATACGCTTCAGTCCGTTAAAGACCAGAAGATAAAAGGAAAGAAGGTGCGGATTGATGTGGCCAAGTAGGAGGGCCCCTGTCCCCCGAAGGGGGAACTTAGATCGAATTTTACTTTTTATTTCAACAATTCTGTTGTTTTATTGTATTTGAACTTTTGTATTTTATTCTATTGTTTCTTATACTATTCACTCTAATTACTCTGAAATATTTGCTGTAGCAAATAGTTACAATATCACATAGACAATTAACGATTTGCCACCGGCAAATATTTTCTGAGTGGATAGGATGTCCATACTTAACTGTACTACCTGAGCGGTTTTGGGATACGAACAATAGAACAAAGAACAATAGAACAATAGAACATTAGAACGAGTACCAACTAACCATAAATTCTTGATCTAGGTTTCCCCTTAGAGTAATGTCATTAAGTAAGGTTTCAGGAAGAAGTATTTACTTCAACAATCATTCAATTATAGAGTTTGCTGACTCCGTAGGAGTCGAATATCTGTAGTATGGTACACTAAAGTGACAACGACTCCGTAGGAGTCGAACAAATCCGGATGACATTGCCCTTCGGGGGACAGGGGGCCGCACTACGTAATTCATATGGTTCTGTTCTTTTTACCCTGTTTCATATTATATTGTTTTAATTCCAGCATGCATTCTTTTATGAACGCACAATAAGACTGGCAACTAAAACCAACTGCAGTGGCACCGAGAGGTGCCATTTTTATTTGAATTCCTTGTAAGAAATTAACGTCAATCGTGAATCGTCAAGCGTGAATGGATGAGTTTTCTGTTCACACATACTCTAACAATGTTTATTGGTTAAGCAGCCTACATTCACGATTCACGATTCACAATTCACGATTCACGCTTCACAACTCACATCTACGTAGTTTATATGAGTTGCCTGCGTTGATATTTTATTTTACTTAGCAAACTTATTTTGGATTTGATTTAAACTGGTTAATTCCTTCCTTATCCTCCTGCAAGACATGTTCAAATGCACATGAGCATTTAATCAATTACAACGATTTCAAACTAACTGTTATGAAAAGACATTTTCTTTCAATTTTTTCATTTATTCTTTTTCCTTTTATTCTCA
>JBJMLW010000097.1:0-3026 GCA_045805105.1 Flavisolibacter sp.
CCTGAGCGATGCCCACTGGCTTTCAGAAGGCAGGTAATTCACCTCCATAAAATTCGGCAGCTGCACATATAAAAACGGAAGGTCGCCAAGGGCCCATTTTTTACGCCAGTCCATGATGAGTGCAGGAAAAAGTTTTTCGTATTCAGGAGCACGCCCGGAATTGGCTTCACCCTGGTACCATAAAAATCCTTTAATCGCATAATTGATTAACGGTGCAATCATGGCATTGTACAGAGCAGATGGCTGGTTCTGAAATGAAATGGCTGAAACTTCATTTTGTTGTGGTGTAAATACATCACCTACTTTGTATTGCCATTCTCCCTTCAGGTCAATTGTTTTTTCACCAATAATAATTTTATACGGTTTATCGGGAACAAAACCACCTTTACCGAAATTGTTGATCACACGGACAACAATTATATTTTTTCCAGGTTTCAGTCCCGAAGGCAAAGTGTACCTTCTTTGTGGATATTGGTAGGTGGTGATGCCGGCAGTTTGTCCATTTATATAAAGAAAATCTGCATCAACAATTCTTCCAAGATAAATGCGGGCTGGCTTGCCAGACAATTCCCGCGGTACATCAATTTCTTTCCTGTACCATACAATACCATCTAAATTTCTTAATCCCTGGTCTTCCCAATAACCAGGAACATTGATTGAATGCCATTCTTTCGGAATATAACTTGTATCATACCATGGTAAGGTTGCGATTCCTGCATCTTTTTGTTTAGGTCGCATGGCATTGGCAAATGCAGCATTCCGGTTTGTTCTATTTATATAACCGGTGTCTTTATTTTTTGTAAGCGTTGTATACACTGAAGGAAATTCTTTCAATCCTTCTTCGCTGGTCCATGCTTCAACAGGCGTACCACCAACACTGGCATTGATCAAACCAACAGGCACATGATATTGTTCATAAATATCCCTGGCAAAAAAATAGGCAACTGCAGAAAATTGAAGTACGTTTTCCGGGTTCGCAATTTTCCAGCTGCCTCCGGGTAATTCCTCATTTGGTTTATTCAAATTTGTTACTGTCGGAATCCAGAAATGCCTGATCATGGGATAATTCGCGGAAGCAATATCTTCTTTGTAGCGATCTGAATGCAATGCCATCTGGTGCACCATATTCGATTGTCCAGAGCAGATCCACACATCACCAATCAAAATATCTTTCAAGGTGATGTGATTGCTTGCATCGATGTTCATTTCATACGGACCACCCGCTTTCATAGACGATAAATACAGCATCCATTTTCCATCTGCACTGGTTATAGTTTTATATTCCTTGCGATTGAATTTGATTTTTATTTTTTCTCCGGGTGCAGCCCATCCCCACACCTTGATCCGTGTATCGCGTTGCAATACCATACTGTCGCTGATCAGCCGGGGAAGTTTTACCTGTGCTGCTGCAGGGAGCGCAAACAATAAAGCAATAGAAAAAAATAGTTTAAACATTTTCATGAGTATTAATATTTTGTTTCAGGCGGACCAAGGTAAGATGGTTTGGCACCACCGAAATCAATTACAATTTTTTGTAAAACAACAGCTGGCGATATCATCCAGAAATGCAACAGGTGTTTTCCTTTTTGTGCAAACCTGTAGGGTAAGTTTTTTATGATGATATTATCCGCCACCCACTTTTCCCATGTTCTTACATTTTTTTCACCTTCATTCAGGATTTGTACCTGCAGCGGACCATCATCAAATGAAACGGCATACTTTAATCCTTCATCACCATAAATATTCAGGGTAGGGGAGAAATATAACCGGAGATTGAAAGCACCTGTATCGTAAGTATAAAATTCATAATCCAGGTCTGGTGAAGACGGAGAAAGTTTTGCCTGTGCCATTACAGGGAAAGTTGTGACACCATCTCCGGTTTTGCCGATATCCGGGATAATTTTCCACTTGATTTCATTAGTAGAAACCGCCTTTGTCCAGTGTGCTGCTTCCATTGATACACATCCATCTGCTTCTGTAAACAATTTTTCTTTTGCTCCAAATGAAACCAGCTCGTTAGCTGTTGGGGCGGGCGAAGAAACACTAACTAAACCTCCGGAATCAACAAGTAAGGAATCAGGAACTCTTACTACATCAGGCATTTTGTTTTCAGGTGGCTGCTGCCACATAAAATAACCTATATGGGTCTGGTCCATCATATGATTCCATTTTCCTCCTGCTATATGATGATACTCAGAAGTTATCCGTGCATCTTCAAGGTAAAGTCGCTTTACTTCATCCGCCTGCACATTAGCTTCTTTAAGATGGAACATTGCATAATAATTATTCCTTGCAGCAGCTGCATACATTTCATGCAGGTTGGCCATGGCCCATATGGGATGGAGCACCAGTTGAAAAAATGCATCGCGTGCGGAAGCTGGTAATTTTTCCTGGATGCTTTTTGCTTTTTCCAGCAATTCCCTCCAGGATTGAACAACTTCATCAGCTTCATTGTAATTGAAAATACTATAGGTTTTATCGTCCAGCAGTTCAGGTTTTTTTCGTGATGCATATTGTGAATAGGTTCGTAAAATATTTCCAATTTCAACCTGGTACGGTTCACCGAATTGTTTTCGCGCCCATTCTGCATAATACCTATGGATATTATTTTCATTCCATTTACCAGGATTCCATGCATAATCCAGAAAGAATGAAATCGGAAGTTCCATGGGTTTGATGTCGCCCACATTCACGATCCAGATACGGTCAACACCATGCGCATAAGCAAGATGCATCTGTTCCCATACCCTGGAAATATTGTTGGTATTGATCCATTTATAATTTCTAGGACCGCCAACATAATCAAAGTGGTAATAGATTCCATAGCCGCCTTTTCTTTTGGCATCATCCGGACGTGGAAGTTTCCTGATATTTCCCCAGTTGTCATCGCATAATAAAAGCGTAACATCATCAGGAACGCGCATGCCCTTGTCGTAATAATCCTGTACTTCCTTGTACAATGCCCACAGTTGCGGTGTAGCTGATGCTGGTTTGTGGGTAACTTCTTCAATGATGTTACGCTGGTC
>JBJMLW010000098.1:0-2586 GCA_045805105.1 Flavisolibacter sp.
ATTGCTGTCGGCCTGTAAAAACGAGCGGCTGACGTTCAACGGAATATCCGGCGAGTCGATCACACCATGCAGCAGCATTAAAAATTCGGGAACAATATCTTTTACTTCATCGGTGATAAATACCTGGCGTGAGAAAAGCTTGATCTTATTTTTCTGAACTTCAAATTCGTTTTTGAGTTTCGGGAAATAAAGAACACCGGTAAGGTTGAAGGGATAGTCGACATTCAGATGAATCCAGAACAAGGGCTCTTCTGACATAGGATAGAGCTCCCTGTAGAATTTCAGGTAGTCTTCATCTTTTAATTCAGAAGGTTGTTTGGTCCAGATAGGGTTGGTGTTATTAATGATATTATCAACTTCAACGTCCTTCCATTTTTTTTCACCCTTCTCATCTACACCATCTTCTTCATGCTCGGTCTTTGTTCCGAACTTAATGGGTATGGGTAAAAATCTGCAATACTTTTCCAGTATCTCCTGGAGTTTCCATTTATTTAAGAACTCTTCATTCTCGCTGTTTACATAAAGAATGACATCGGTGCCTCTCTCTGTTTTGTTGCTTTCCGTGATTTCGAATTCAGTGCTCCCATCGCAGATCCATCGGGCCGGCTCAGCATCTTTCTGGTAGGAAAGGGTTTGTATTTCCACCTTATCAGCTATCATAAAAGCAGAGTAGAAGCCCAGCCCAAACCGACCGATGATCTCATTGGCATCTTTCGCCTCTTTGAATTTTTCCATGAACTCAGTGGCGCCAGAAAAAGCGATCTGGTTAATATATTTCTTGATCTCATCGGCTGTCATACCAATGCCTTTGTCAGATACAGTAATGGTTTTGGCCTGCTCATCAAAAGAAACCGAAATGCTTAGGTCACCAAGCTCTCCGTTTGCCTGGCCAAGCGAAGACAAGCGTTTCATTTTCTGTGTAGCATCTACTGCATTACTTACCAATTCCCGCAAAAAGATTTCATGATCGGAGTAGAGGAATTTTTTAATTATGGGAAAAATATTCTCAGTGTGAATAGAGATTGTGCCTTTTTCCTGTACCATATGTTATTACTGATTTAAGATGAATAATGATTTGGGCTGCGAAACTCCCTATAATCAATGGATATTCCAAGAAGGGTTTAGTTGCCACATTGACGCAATCACTCAGTTTTTAGAAATAATCCTTCCATTTCTTGCGGATTTGTCACTCGAAAATCCCTAACAGACTGAACTATTTGCAGCCTGTGCCTGAAAAAATTTTATTGACTACTGATGTGTTTTTTCTGGTGGTGGGCATGTTAGTTGTATAAAGAAACTTGAAATTTTAATTGCTAACAAAAATCCAGAAAATATGAAAAAGACTTTTTTAGCGATGCTAATGACGGGTACCAGCATGGCGATGTTTGCGCAAACAACACCGACTACGCCAACGACACCAACAAACCCGACAACTACCTCACCTACTACCAGCCAACCAACCACCAATCAGTCAACTACTACCAACAGCACAACTAATTCTACGACTGATCCAATGAACACCACAACAAACTCACAAGTCAGTACTTCGTGGGCACCTGGCACTTCTCCGTACTGGGGTTGGAACAGCTATGGCATTTGGAACAATGGCGGTAATATGAATACAGGTAATATGAATACAAATGTGAATGGTTCTACCAACATGAATTCAAACATGAACAATTCAACAAGTATGAATGGAACAAATATGAACAACATGAATACAACAGGTAGCTTAAATTCTGCCGGTTCATATAACGCTTATGGTACAGCGGTTCCTTATTTGCCAACAAATGTACAGATGCGCTTTAGCCAGGACTTTCCAAATTCAGCAAATAATACGTATACCTGGAATCAATACGGAGATTGGTTTCATACTTACTACATGGGCAATGGCCGCTTAACGCAGTATTTTTATGATCAAAGAGGTAATGGTTATTCTTTGGCCTTGCCTGTTCTTCAGTCTTATGTTCCAGAGGACATAGTAGATAAAGCGTTGCAGAAATATGGTTCTAACCTGTATTCTATCAGCATGGTAAAAACGCCACAAGGCACATCTGCCTACCAAATTGGGCTGTTGCAAAATGGTCAAATGAATACACAATGGCTAAACGAAGATGGTACCTCTGTTGCCAGCATTTGGAGAACAGATGATATGTCTACCGGTAACATGAGTTCAACTGGTTCAAATGCAGCGATGGATAACACCCAAGGCAATACCAACATGAGTACATCAACTGATCCGAATTCAAGTTCAGGTACTGATGCTACAAAAACAAAGACAAAGATCATTAATGAAGATGGTACAAAGACTAAGATCAAAACAAAGAACGGAAAGACGAAAGTGAAAAATGTAGGAACGTCTACAAATGGTTCCGGCAACCAGGGTGATCTTTAAATCATAATAAATTGAAATAGGTTCCTGCTGAATGCAGGATCCTTTTGTTTAAATTCTATAGATATGAACAGGAATGATAACCAGCAAGGCAAGCCGCAGCAGCAAACGGCAGAAAACCCTTCAGGACAGGCTGTAGAAAATCCTTTTGATAACAACAAGTCGGCAGAAGAAGATGTTCAGAAGGCAAAAGA
>JBJMLW010000099.1:0-2862 GCA_045805105.1 Flavisolibacter sp.
ACAAATGAAAAACAGGGTTTCATTCACCCGGTAAGGGTAGATGGAATAGCAGAAAAGGCAACGATTGATTTTATTATCCGTGATTTTATTACCGAAGGATTAAAAAAGAAAGAAGATTTTCTTCTGAGCCTGGTGGAAATGGTAATGGAAAATTATCCAACCGCCCGTTTTGAATTCAATGTGCAGGAGCAATACCGTAATATGAAAGAAGTGCTTGACCAGTACCCTCAGGTGGTTGAATTTGCAAAGGAAGCCATCAAACGTGCAGGCCTTTCATTAAAAATGGAAAGCATCCGTGGCGGTACTGATGGAAGCCGGCTTTCGTTTATGGGCCTGCCCTGTCCGAACCTGTTTGCCGGCGAACATGCCATACATTCAAAACTTGAATTCATCAGCGTGCAGGATATGAACAAGGCTGTTGAAACGATCGTTCACCTGGCGTGCATCTGGGAAGAAAAAGCTTCTTCATAAATTTTTTATTTGTTCATGCGTTTGACTGTCATTCTTCTTTTCATTTCAATCAAAAGCGTCTCACAGAACCTGCTCATGAATCCAGGGTTTGAAGATGAAAATATCTGTACTGAATTCAATATGAATTGTGCACCCGAAGGATGGATCTCGAATTGTTTTTCAGGAAACTATTATTTCAGGGATGTAAACAATTCCGCAAAGGGTGAACATTTTGTAGGCATACCATTAAATACACCGGGGCGTACAGACGGACGTTATTTTATTCGCACACATTTGTTGTGTGGACTGAGGAAAGACGCAGAATACCGGATTGATTTTTTTATCCGTTCAGCTCAACCTGACCTTGACAGTGTCGGCATAAGTTTTTATGAACAGGATCCGCTGTATGAAAAACAGAGCCTGAAAAAACTTCAGCCTGATTTCTGGCTGGCTGATATAATTCCTTCCTTTGATAAGAGGCATGATAACTGGTTCCAGGCATCTGTAACTTATCGTGCAAAAGGAAATGAAAACTTTATTGTCTTTGGTGATTATAAAAAGTTGCCGCATAAATTTTTCGGAGGGCCGGATCTTCTTAATAATTATTATTATTTCATTGATGAAGTGCATCTCGTTGCATTGAATCCTCAGGAAAAGATGTGTTCGTCTGCGGATTCAGTAAAAAATGCAGAATACGATTTCAATGACAGGCATAATTTATTGCAAAAGCAATCGTACATATATTCCAAAAACCCACCTGATATTATTCCTTCTCCCAAAACAATCCTTCAGCGGATCGATACACTGGTGATTCCTGATGTTTTGTTTGCTTCCAATAGTTATAATTTGAATAAGAATGCAGGCGTCCTGTTGGACAGTTTTATGAAGACGATAAAGAACTTGGTTGTTGATTCACTCGTTGTGGAAGGTCACACGGATAGTATTGGATCTTATCCGGCCAACCAGTTACTATCTGCAAACCGGGCAAAGGTTGTAGCTGATTATCTGCAGCCACATTTTACTTCAAGGATCCGGACAACGGGATGGGCGAGCGACAGGCCTGTTGCCGACAACAGAACCGCCGCTGGCAGACAGAAGAACAGGCGCGTAGAGATCTATCTTTATGTTCGTCAGTAAGCAGTTGCTTTAGTTTATCTTTATCAGGACCAAATAATTGTTTATGTTCTTCCTTCAGACTAATGATACAAATGGCTTAGTGAATTTTCTTTCCAACTTCTGGTGGCTGATTTTACTGCTGCTAATCATTTTCAGCGGATTATTTACTGTGAACCAAGGATATGTTGGTGTAATTACCATGTTTGGAAAATACAGGCGTGCTGCGCGCCCGGGACTGAATTTTAAAATTCCTTTCCTGGAGCAGGTGATGAAAAAGATATCTGTTCAGAACCGGTCGGTTGAATTGGAATTCCAGGCAGTAACCATTGACCAGGCAAATGTTTACTTCAAAAGCATGTTGCTTTATTCCGTGCAGAATACCGATGAAGAAACCATCAAAAGAGTAGCTTTTGTATTTATTAGTGACCGCGACCTGATGCAGGCGCTGACCAGAACGATCGAAGGGTCGATAAGAGCATTTGTAGCAACAAAAAGACAGTCAGAAATTTTGGGTCAAAGAAAAGAAATAGTTGATTATGTAAAAGATCAGATTGATCAGACTCTTGAAAAATGGGGCTATCATTTACAGGATCTGCAGATCAACGACATAACATTTGATAAAGCCATCATGGAATCCATGAGCAAGGTTGTGGCATCAAACAACCTTAAAGCCGCTGCTGAAAATGAAGGACAGGCACTTCTCATTACAAAAACAAAAGGTGCCGAAGCCGAAGGAAATGCCATAAAAATTGCAGCGGAAGCCGAACGCGAAGCAGCGCGGCTCAGAGGGCAGGGAGTTGCATTGTTCCGCCAGGAAGTTGCACGCGGTATGACTGAAGCTGCCGAACAAATGAAGCAGGCCAACCTGGATACCAATGTAATATTATTCAGTATGTGGACGGAAGCCATAAAAAACTTTGCTGAATATGGTAAGGGTAATGTAATCTTTCTTGATGGAAGCTCCGATGGAATGGAAAAAACCATGAAGCAGATACAGGCATTAATGGTGAAACCTGCCGGCGCTGACGCAAGATGATTATGCTAAATGCTAAATGTTGAATGTTGAATGAACAGTACAAACTTCATGTCTGATCCTGCCCCGATGAACAGTGGTGGTTAAAATTTATATAAATGCTCATTCTGTAAAATATTGACATCACTTCAGCGTTATTCACCACATTCGTTACATTTACCGCGTAAAAGACAAACCGTATGATCAACCTGCTACAGATTGTAGATTCAGTAGCTGCCGCAACCTCACAGGCAGATGCCAATAAGGATGGACAAATCAGCCTG
>JBJMLW010000100.1:0-3460 GCA_045805105.1 Flavisolibacter sp.
ATGAATATTTTTTCCGCGAGCCATTACTTCAGGAAATAAGATTTTGATTGATCTTTTTTAAGATCTGGTGAGCTACTTCCATGGCTCTGTAACCATCAATTTCATTTACTACCGGTTGGGTATTGTTATTAATCGACTGTACAAATGCTTCGAGCTCCATTTTAATGGCATTCACTTCAGGTACCTGCGGATTAGCAATTGCAATCGTTCTTGTGCCCGAAGGGGTTTCAATATCAAAAGCAAAAACATCCACGTCTTCAGGTTTTTTGAGTTTGATCACTTCAGTTTTTTTATCCAGGAAGTCAATACCGATATAAGCATCTTTCTGGAAAAGGCGGATCTTTCTCATTTTCTTCATAGATATTCTGCTTGAAGTAAGATTGGCTACACAACCATTATTAAATTCAATTCTTACGTTGGCAATATCCGGTGTGTCAGTCATAACTGCAACGCCACTGGCATAAATATTTTTTACTTCACTTTTTACAAGACTCAGGATGACATCAATATCGTGAATCATGAGGTCAAGAATAACACTCACTTCAGTACCACGCGGATTGAACTGGGCAAGCCGGTGAACTTCAATAAACATCGGATTGAGTTGGAGATCCTTTGCTGCAAGAAAAGCGGGATTAAATCGTTCTACATGACCTACCTGGAATTTAATTTTTGATTCCTGCGCGAGTTTAAGCAACTGAGCTGCCTCACCCATGGTATGCGCCATTGGTTTTTCAACAAACACATGTTTGCCCTTTTTTATTGCTTCAGCGCATATGTCGAAATGGAATTGGGTAGGTGTTACTACATCTATTGCATCGCTTGCGTGAATTAATTCATCTCCATGCCTGAAACGTTTGAGTCCATATTTGGAAGAAACCTCTAAAGCAGTTTTGTCGTCTGGATCAAAAAAACCAACCAGTTCAACACCTTTGATTTCCTTCCAGTTATTCAGGTGAAATTTTCCAAGATGACCCGTTCCGAATACGCCAATTTTAAGCATGCGCAAAGATAGGGCTGGTATCTGTAGCGGTAATACCAAAAAGAAAAGGCACACTGTAAGGTGTGCCTTGAAAAATAATGTTTAGGAGATTATTTCTGAATGACGATTTTCTTTGTCTGAATGCCTTCTGCCGTTATAATCTTTACAAGGTAAACGCCTGCTGACTGTTTGCTTAAGTCGAATTTCAATAACTGTTCTTTGCCAAAAACGGTTAATGACCTGCTTTCAACAACAGCTCCATTCATGCTGGTAATTACTACCTGTGTTTTGCCCGGAGTTACATTACCCAGGCGAAGTTCAATTTGACCTTTTGAAGGATTCGGGAATGCATCAAATGTTGAAGGCACTACAACATTTTCTTCAATACCAATTTTCGATCTGATAGTTATATCTCTGTCACCTCCACAACCAGGCTTAACATCTCTTGGAGTTTCATTAGGGCATTTCAGAAAATGAAGATCAGTATTTCCATCTACATAATTTTCATTAATTGCCGCTGCTGTAACCAAAACATCGTCGATAGAATAGGCGGAAGAACAACCACCTAAAACCTTATTTGCTTCAATGAGGAAGTTGTTGACTGTCCAGCCAGTGAATGCCCCATATTTAATAATCATGTCGCCTAACTGTACGCCTGCAGAACCAAATGAAGGATCTGTTTGATCGAACCGAACACTCAGTGTAAGCGCTACAAGGTGACCTGCCAAAACATTTTTCAAAGAAGTACCAGAAGGATTCAGATAATTCTGTGTAAGTTTTTTCGCTTGTCCTCCTGAAGGAAGGAAATTTGTAACAGCTTGTGGTGAAGTGAGCGTTATATTATAATTAGGCTTACATCCAACTGTAAGACCTGTTGGAAATGCTGCTGCAAAATGACTGTACATATAACTTGCAGGATTATTACCACGTGGAGGTGCACCCCATCCGCCAGGTGTTTGCGTTCTCAACTGACCACAGGTTGGAGGCGGACAATTAAAGCAGTTGATTTTGCATTTGTGAACATTTGGAATCACACTTCCTGTTCCTGCAGTAAATCCCCAGTACACTAATGGGTTTCCACCGAATAATGTATTAACAATGTCGCCTGTGTAAGTATAGGTATTACCAAGGAATGTAACGGTCATTATTTTTGTTGTAGCATTCCATTGAAACCTTGCATCATGATAAGCATCATCTTCAATGTTTACAGGAAAGGGTACGGGTGCAGCAAGGTTTGTAGGACTTGAATGATACGCATTGCTCTGGCTCATAAAACCAAGATGATCTTCAATAGGATCAGCAAGATCCTGTCCGGCGATCCAATCATTATGGTAAGTATCAAATTCAACGATAAATGAATTCACAGGGCCAGGAACATCCCATGTAAAACGGTGATAGCCGAGTCCTGCACCATAGTTACCGAGATAATTGACGCCTTCTGCCTGCAGAACAAATGCAAGTCCGTCGGCGCCTGCATCATCAGCACCAAAATAAAGTTGTGTTTTAATGTCAAAATTCGTGGTGAGGTTCAACGGTGTATTAGAAAAGAAAGAACCAGCTACGTGTTGGGTAGGAGGTGTCAGTTGAAATTCACCAGGCGATAAAACAGTTGCAGCGCCATTCACTGTATACTGCGCGTAAAGGGTACTGAAAGAAATACAAAGACAAATAGAAAACAGTGCATAGAGTTTTCGCATAAACTAAAAGGTTTAAGATTGATGAAAAAGTTAAATGGGGATTCAACAGATGTGAGGATCTAGTACGGTTTCAAAGGAATTTGAGAATTGTATCCTTTGGTTTTCAAAGTTGTCTTTCAATAGAGGAACCACAATGTACATTATGGAAAAATTATAAAAAAGAAATCTGTCCGGGAAATAAAAATATTTTTTTGTAATCGTAGATGTACTAACGTATACTTACGATAAATAGTAATAATAAAATAAATTTTTATAATAAGATATGCATGTTGTGCATCAATGATCTATCCTTCTCTTTCAATTTATCCTACGGTAGATATACGAATCGTATCAGTGTATTTTTTTATATCATCCGGCATTTTTAGGCGCAGATATTTACGGTTTTTCCTCTATGTTTTGAAGGTTTCAATAGGTATTTTAGCTACAAACGATCCGGATGAAAAACCTTAAATTCTTCCTGGCGCTTTTTATCTGTTCTCAATTTTTTCAAAGATGTTCAAGGGTTACTCCTGAAACAAATCTCCTGGTGACCCTGCAACCAGATAACAATCCGAATGAATGGCTTTTAATAAAAAGCGGACAGAAAATAATTGCAGATTCTCATGCCACTGATTTTGCAGCTGCATCCTGGACGATGGGTGGCTTCCCGGTACATATTTATGGATCTGTAAAATTCGATTTATCGCAATTGCCGCATGGGGCATCCATTGTTTCTGCAAAACTTAGTTTATTCTCTAATCCTACGCCTTCCTCAGGAGACCGCACACATGCCAATTTCGGAAAG
>JBJMLW010000101.1:0-9272 GCA_045805105.1 Flavisolibacter sp.
ATCAGGTTCGCGGTTGTACCATCCTGCATGGTTTTACCATTCACTTTTAACCAAAGTCTTAATTGATTGATGTCAGTAATTTCATCTGGTGTAACCAGGAATGGTCCGATCGGCGCAAAAGTGTCGCAGCTTTTTCCTTTCACCCACTGACCGTTTCTTTCCAGCTGGAATTCACGTTCGCTTAGATCATTGTGCAGGCAATACCCGGCAATATAATTCATAGCTTCTTCTTCATCGATGTAAGAGGCTTTTTTGGAAATGACAACGGCCAGTTCTACTTCCCAGTCGGTTTTCTTTGAATTTTTTGGAATGATAATATCATCATTTGGTCCTGAAACAGCAGTTGTGGATTTAAAAAACAGGATCGGTTCTGCAGGAGGTGTTGCCCCGGTTTCTTTAGCATGATCGGCATAATTGAGACCAATGCAAATAATTTTGGAAGGTCTTCGAAACGGACAACCGAGCCTTGTTTCACGTGACACTTTTGGCAAAGAATCTTTAGAAGAATCCAGGAATTTCTGAAGTCTTTGGATCCCGTCCTTCTCAAAAAACTGTTCATCATAATCTTCACCAAATGAAGACACATCATAAAAATCATTTCCAATGATAACGCCAGGCTTTTCGATTCCCTGTTTACCAAACCGTATCAGCTTCATAAATTAATTATTCAGTTTTATAAATCCACCATCAATAGGGTAATCACATCCTGTTATGAAAGAAGCTTCATCAGAACACAGGTATAAAACCAATGCTGCAATTTCATCCGGTTTTCCCATTCGACCAATTGGTTGGGTGCGTGACAGTTTTTCAAACATCTCCTCTTCTTTTCCCGGATAATTCTTTTTGATAAACCCATCAACGAAAGGCGTATGCACTCTCGCCGGCGAAATGCAGTTACACCGGATACCATCATTAATATAGTCACGTGCAACTGAAAGCGTCATGGCATATACAGCACCTTTGCTCATGGAATAGGCAAAACGGTCTGGAATGCCAACAGTATTTGCGATAGATGAAAGGTTCAGTATTACACCCGCATGCTGGTTCTTCATTGCTTTTACGCCAGCCTGCAGGCAATGATAAACACCTTTTACATTTACCTGGTACAACCGGTCCATATCTTCCGATGTGGTGTTCTCGATATTTCCAACATGTGAAACGCCGGCACTGTTGACGAGTATATCAACCTTCCCGATTTTTTCAAACATTGCGTTAACCTGTTGCTGGTTGGTTACATCGCATTGTTGTTCGAATGATGTGCCATTAAGATTTTTTATTTCTTCCGCAGTAGTTTTTATTCCTTCCGCATTCAGGTCAACAAGATGAACGATTGCGCCCTGCTTTGCCATCAAAATGGCTACGGCTTTACCAATACCGCTACCGCTTCCTGTAACGACTGCTGATTTATTTTGTAAACTAAACATTGATTATTGTAAAGATCGAGATTTGCAAATTAACCATGGATGCTCAGGCACACAGAGTTTCACTTTGAATCTCCGTGACTCAGTGCGTCCGTGGTTCAAACCGCGGTCTCATAATGACACTCCTCTTTTCCAGGGAATAAAATCGTCCTGTCCTAATTGTACAGCTTTAGGTATTACTTCCCCACTGGCTGCCCTGATGCAGTATTCCAATATTTCTTCACCCATCTGTTCAATCGTTTTTTCACCATTGATGATGCCACCGGTATCAATATCAATAATGTCAGCCATTTTTTTTGCAAGGCGGGAATTGGTAGATATCTTGATTGTTGGTGCTACAGGATTTCCTGTTGGTGTTCCGAGTCCGGTTGTAAACAATATCAGTGTGGCACCTGATGCAGCCTTGCCTGTAGTTGCTTCAACGTCGTTGCCTGGTGTGCAAACAAGACTGAGTCCTGGCTTTGTTGCGGGCTCAGTATAATCAAGAACATCCACAACAGGTGAAGTGCCGCCTTTTCGTGCAGCGCCGGTAGATTTAATAGCATCTGTGATGAGTCCATCACGAATATTCCCTGGAGATGGATTCATATGAAAACCTGATCCCACTTTCTCAGCGAGTTCATTATATCCTTCCATCAAACCGATAAATTTTTCAGCAACTTTCTCATCAACGCAACGATCAATAAGGTCCTGCTCTGCACCACAGAGTTCAGGGAATTCGGCAAGAAGAATTTTTCCTCCCAATGCAACAATTAAATCGGATGCATAACCTACAGCCGGATTCGCAGAAATTCCACTGAAGCCATCACTACCACCACACTTCACGCCTACAGTTAGTGCACTTAAAGGTGCAGGTAATCGTTCGATGCGGTTAATTTTTACAAGACCAGAAAATGTTTTCCTGATTGCATCGCAAATCATCTGTTCTTCGCTTTGCGATTTCTGCTGTTCAAAAACGTAAATCGGTTTGTCGAATAAAGGATTTCTTTTTTTCAGGTCATTTAAAAAAAATTCTGTCTGAAGGTGCTGACAACCGAGGCTCAATACTGTAATGCCACCTACATTTGGATGATCTGCATAGGAAGCCAGCAATGCACTCAATGTTGATGCATCCTGCCTTGTACCACCGCAACCACCTGTATGATTAAGAAACTTGATTCCATCAACATTTTTAAAATACCTCCTGGTTTCATGCAAAGAAGGGCTCAGGTCAATTTTTTCAAGGTCGCTGCTTTCTTCATATGCATGTATCAGCTGCCGTGCAAACCGGTTGTATTTGTCGGAAACAGAATAGCCGAGTTCTTTATGAAGTGCTTCGCGGATCATATCGAGATTCCTGTTCTCGCAAAAAACGGTCGGAATAAATAACCAGTAGTTGGCGGTTCCTACCCTTCCATCGTTACGATGGTATCCTTTGAATGTGTGGTTCCTGAATTTTGAAATATCAGGTTCGCTCCACTGGTATTTAAATCCACGATATGAATAATTGCCAGCAGCATGTTTGGTATTGGCTGTTGTCATCAGACCGCCTTTCACAACAGGCACCTGTACCTTCCCCACAAGTGTTCCATACATGATGACTGAATCACCCGGCTGCAGGTCGTCAATAAAAAATTTATGTTTCGCCGCAACATCCTGCTGTATTTCTATCTGCTCTTCTTCAATTACAATTACATCGCCCGCACGCAGATCCCTGAGAGCAACCAGCACATTGTCATCGGAGTGAATTTTCAAATAAGACTTTTGGATGACCTCTTCCTGGAACATATTTCAAAAATCATTGAGTTCAAAAATTTTTTCCATCCTAACCCACTTTTCATTTATACCAGCACCTTCAACAGCCTGCTGGAATTTCCACATCAGTTTTTCCCATTCCTGTACTTTTTCATTGTTACTATCGGACAGTGATTTTTTTTCAAAACTGAAATCATCATTTACTTCCATGATCATGAAAAGCCTGTTGCCAAACCTGTAAATCTGCATCTGTTCGATGCCGGAATCCCGGATGGAACTGACGACTTCGGGCCAGACTTTTTTATGATAGTCCTCGTATTCACGGATCAGTTGATCATTATTTTTCAGGTCCAGTGCAAAACAAAATCTCTTCATTACCGTGATTTAATTTTATATCCATGCACAGCAAATAATAAAACAAATACGAAACACACTATCGGAACCACATATGAAAACGGTGTTGACCTGGATTGGGCCAGCGAACCCATAACATATGGAACAAGCGCACCTCCAACAATTGACATGATAATGAACGATGCTCCTTTTTTAGTGTATATGCCCAGGTTCTTTACGCCTAAAGCAAAAATTGTCGGGAACATAATTGATTCAAAAAAGAAAATTGCCATCAAGGCATAAATTGATATCATTCCATCCATCCACACTACTAATGTGCATAAACCGATATTGATTACGGCAAATAGTGCAAGCAATTTATTAGGCGCTATAATTTTCATCAGCGCTGTTCCTGCAAAACGACCAATTGTAAACAGAATGAGGCTTGTTGACAGAAGATTTGCTGCTTCCTGATTATCAATTCCAACGTTTTTTTCTGTACAATAGTTTATGAACAACGCAGCAATTCCCACCTGTGCTGCAACATAAAAAAACTGTGCAACAACAGCCCACACGAAGTGAGCGTGCTGAAAAAGTGATTTGCCCGCATGTGTCATTCTATCTGTAACCAGTTCCTCTTCTTTAACTTCAGGCATGTCTGTTCTGTAAAATAAAAATGCTACCAGTAAAACAATAACTGCAATAGCTATATAAACATATTTTACGGAATCGAGTTGTGAAGTTACACCGGCAGTTGCCGCACCAAAGAATAAGGCACCACCAATCCGCGGCCCAAGGAAAGATCCAACACCGTTAAAGCTTTGGGCAAGATTCAGCCTGTATTCTGTGGTTTGTGGTGAACCAAGAACAGTCATATAAGGATTGGCTGCAGTTTCAAGAAATGTAAGTCCGCTTGCCAAAATGAACAGTGCAACAAGGAAAAAAGGAAAGCTTGCATTCTGTGCAGCAGGATAAAATAAAATTGCCCCAGTAGCATATAGAAGTAGCCCAGTAATAATTCCTTTTTTATACCCGGCTCTTTGCATAAAAAGCCCGGCGGGTAAAGCCACCAGGAAATAAGCGCCGAAATACGCACCTTGTAATAAGGTTGACCTTTGCTTGGTTATATTAAGCGTTTCCTGGAAATGTTTGTTGAGTACATCCAGTAAACCATATGCAAGCCCCCATAAAAAAAACAACGATGTTACCAGTATGATCGGCAGTGTGTAGTTACGGTTATTCTTCATACAGCAAAGGCAATCCTTAACCTTCAGATTATGAATATTTTTTGGCGGGAAGGTTTTTACCTCTAACAAATAAATACTGAAAGCGCTGAATTCAGCTATGATGTATTGCCCATCCATTCAACTATTTTAGCATGGAGGAGAATAGATGATAGACAATGGAAGATGGACCCTGGCCGGGCCTCAAGATTTTTTTTGCAGAAATAAAAAATAAGCTAATTTGGCATATAAGCTTGCTTTTTCACCCCTTTTACGTCAATATAACTTAATGAGACCGCAACTTCTGAAAGTTTCCAAGGGACCAGACAGGTCCTTTAGTGTGAGGCGTGACCTGGTACCTCATGTCAATAACCGCTGGCATTATCATGTTGAAGTTGAGTTGATCCATTTCAAAAAAGGAGAAGGAACGCAATTCATCGGCGACAGTATTAAAAGATTCAAGGCCGGCGATGTGGTGCTGGTAGGATCAAACCTTCCTCACTACTGGCGATTCGACGATGCGTATTTTGAAGAAGGCAGTAAATCACTTGCCGATGTACGTGTTTCTCATTTCAGTGAAAATTTCTGGGGAGAACAGTTTCTTCATCTTCCTGAAAACAGTCACATGAAACTCGTACTGGAAAAAGCTAAGCGTGGTCTGCAGATTCATGGCAAAACCCGTCAGCGTGTAGCCGAAATTTTAGAGCAGCTGCTTCATGCAGAAGGAACCCAAAGAATTATTCTTTTGATAGAAGCCCTCTCTGTTATCGCCAACTGTAAACAGCTGACCACACTTTCTTCCATTGGTTTCAAACCAGATCATGTTGAAGTGGAAAGTGACCGCATCAATGCCATCTATGAGTATTCGATTAAAAATTTCAGAAGGAAAATACAACTGGAAGAAATTGCCGATGTGGCCAATATCAGTCCCAATTCCTTCTGCCGGTATTTTAAATCGCGCACGCGTAAAACCTATTCACAATTTCTAATTGAGCTCAGGGTGGGACATGCATGCAAACTCCTGATAGAAAATAACCAGTGCATCAAACGGCTCTGCTATGAAAGTGGCTTCAATAATTTTACGAGCTTTCATAAGTATTTCAAGATGATCACGGGCAAGAGCCCGTTGACGTATCAGAAAGAGTTTTTTGCAAATAATTGAGGCGGTCTGCAAAATGTGGATGTGAATCGTGAATCGTGAATCGTCAATCGTCAATGTGGACATTCTTTTTCTTGTGCGGTATTGCCCATAAACTTGAAGTTATGCCACGTTCACGATTGACGATTGACGTTAAAAGAGCTTAAGAATCAGCCAACTCAATTTCTACCTGAAAAAAAATGATCTCTTTCTTTGCATATCCGAATGACTGGTCTTGCATATGAATAAACGATTCCTGATTATACTACTATTTTTCAGCAGCTGCCTTTTTGCGCAGCGGATACAGATCCCCCTGAAAACAAAAAATACCGAATTGCTCTTGTCTGTGTCATCAGACAGTACACTCACGCAAACATGGTTCGGTAAAAAATTACCTGCGGCGGATGAGCATATGCTAACAGGCGGACATGAAGTATATGTAGGGGCTGGAATGGAAGACCAGTTGGAACCGGCTATCAGAATGGTTCACGCAGATGGTAACCCCTCACTCGATCTCAGGTATATTTCACATGATGAGAAAGAACTGAATGGTGTTAGTACAACCACCATTGTTTTGAAAGATCCGGTTTACCCCGTTGAAGTGGATCTCCATTACAAAATTTATTATGATGAAGATGTGATAGAAGCATGGACGGAAATCATCCACCACGAAAAAAAACCGGTAACGCTTACACAATATGCATCATCACTGCTTCACTTTACAGCAGATGAATACTGGCTGACGCAGTTTCACGGAGACTGGGCAAGAGAAATGCAGATGGTTGAGGAAAAGTTGACGAATGGAATAAAAAACATTGAAAGCAAGCTCGGAACCCGGACAAATTTTTACCAGACACAGGCTTTTTTTCTTTCCATGGATCGTCCTGCTACTGAAACACAGGGAAACGTTGTTGCAGGTACACTTGCATGGACCGGAAATTATCAATACACATTTGAGATCGACCGGATGAATGCATTGCGTGTAAGAAGTGGCATCAACCCTTATGCGTCTGATTACATTTTACAACCGGGTGAAATTTTTACAACACCTGCTTTCATTTTTACTTATTCAACAGAAGGCAAAGGACTCGCCAGCCGCAACCTGCACCGTTGGGCAAGAAAATATGCTGTTCTTGATGGCAATGGGTCCAGGATGACACTGCTGAATAATTGGGAAGCGACGCACACATCATTTAATGAACAGCGACTTGTTGAATTGTTTGATGAAGCAAACAAACTGGGTGTTGATCTTTTTCTTCTTGATGACGGATGGTTTGGTAACCGCTTTCCGAGAAATGATGACAAGGCAGGTCTCGGCGACTGGAAAGAAGACACAACGAAACTTCCCAATGGAATTGGATTTCTTGTAAAGGAGGCAGAATTGAAAGGCATTAAGTTCGGGATATGGCTTGAACCGGAAATGGTAAATCCAAAAAGTGAATTGTATCTAAATCACCCTGACTGGGTATTGAAGCTTCCAAACAGGAAAGAAAACCTTCAACGCAATCAGCTGGTGCTTGATCTTGTGAATCCAAAAGTGCAGGACTTTGTTTTTTCAATTGTGGATGACATGATGAAAAAAAATCCCGGACTTGCATTTATCAAATGGGACTGTAACCGTAGCATGACCAATGCATGGTCGCCGTACCTGAAAGAAAAACAGTCGCAGTTATATGTTGATTATACCCGCAGCTTTTATAAGGTAATGGAGCGGATAAGATTAAAATATCCGCACCTGCCGATCATGCTGTGTTCTGGTGGTGGCGGAAGAACAGACTATGGTGCATTGAAATATTTTACGGAATTCTGGCCGAGTGATAATACAGATGCTTACGAACGGGTTTTTATCCAGTGGGGTTATTCCTATTTTTTTCCGGCAAATACGATATCCGCACACATCACGAACATGGGCAAGCAATCGCTCAAGTTCAGAACTGATGTTGCGATGATGGATAAGATGGGATATGATATCCGTGTACAGAATTTTACCCCACAGGAAGTAGAGTTCAGTCATAATGCAGTAACCACCTACAAACGCATTTCGGATGTAATCTGGTTTGGTGATCTTTACAGGCTTGAATCGCCTTACGAATCAAACCGCGCTGTTGTGATGTATGTTGATTCGGCAAAACAGCATGCCATACTTTTTAATTATCATTTGAATACAAGAAGACAGGATATGTTCGGGAGAGTAAAACTCCAGGGACTTGATGCGCAAAAGAATTACAGGATTAAAGAAATCAATTTATTCCCGGGAACGAAATCAGCGCAGCCGGATGACAATAAAGTTTTGAGTGGCAGTTACCTGATGACAGTGGGATTGAATCCTTCGCCTGGAAGAGCAAATCCATTGACGAGTAATATTTATGAAATCAGTTCCGAGAGATGAATATTTATGATAAATGCTAAATGCTAAATTTTGAATGCTAAATTTTGAATTTTGAATTTTGAATTTTGAATGGAGTTACAGGTTGGTTAATGAGTGATTGAAGAAATAATGTATCTGTTTGTTTTATCTGTGGTTGAATCTATCGTTAATTATCAATAAAAGTTATGAAATACATTTTCCTTCTGCTGTTCGTTTGCAGTTCTCTCCTTTCAGTAGCGCAACATAAACTTGAAAAACTTTGGGAAACAGATACAGTTGTTGCGATACCCGAATCCGTTCTTCCGGATTTTTCGAAGAACATTCTCTATGTTTCGCTCATTGACGGCGGAGGATGGGACGCTGACGGCAAAGGAGGTATTGGCCGGTTAACGCCAGATGGAAAAAAATATGATGGAACATGGATTACCGGATTGAATGCACCAAAAGGATTGGGCTTTTCAGGTAACAACCTATATGCAGCCGACATCAGTGATGTGGTTGTTGTAAACATGCCGAAAGGAAAAATAGAACAAAAGATCGCGATCGATAGTGCCATGGGACTGAATGATATTACTGTTGATGCTAAGGGTGTGGTGTATGTTTCTGATTCAAAAACAGCAAAGATCTGGCGAATAGAGAATAGCAGGCCCGAACTGTTTCTTGAAAATATACGCGGTGTTAATGGACTAAAAGCAATCGGCAATGAATTATACATCGGCTCCGGTAAAACTTTTATGAAAGCCGATATGCATGGAAATAAAACCGTTCTGGCTGAACTGCCGCAGGGTATTGATGGCATTGAACCCGTTGGTAATGGCGATTTCATCCTGACCGCATGGAATGGATACATTTTTTATGTTCCTGCAAAAGGAAACTTTGAAATTTTACTCGACAGTCATAATGAAAAAATGAACACAGCCGATATTGGTTATGATGCATCGAAAAAAATTCTTTACGTACCCACCTTCAATGCAAAAAAAGTTGTTGCCTACAAACTCACTGCATCAACGGCAATAAAACCAGCAGTTTTCCTGATGGATGGAGAAAGATTGAAT
>JBJMLW010000102.1:0-3264 GCA_045805105.1 Flavisolibacter sp.
CGGGACCATTCTGTACTCATATTGTAATGGATTATTACATTCCGCTTGTCAGCGGTTCAGCAACGTGTACGCATATGCAGGAAGTAAAAGTTTCACCGGACAGTACTGTTTCCTATTGTGAAAGCTGTGCGCCCGCTTCAGGTTATATAAAGAAAATGTACAGGATCGTTTCACCTGAGATGCAGGATTATTTCCGTACAACCGGTTTGCATTATGAAAAATTACCACCACACAATCCTGAGTGTGATAAAATTTTCCAGGGTGAAGGCCCTGGAATTACTTCACCAATGAATGGAAATGAATATTACATTGATGCCAAAGATCCTGAACCCCTCATGCTCACTGCCCGTACAGGCACTGATGTATCCCGGGTGTTCTGGTATATCAATGATGAATTTTATAAAGTAACAAGAACAGGTGAGAAACAGTTTTTTGTTCCGGGTCCGGGAAGAGTAAAAATTTCATGCACCGATGATAAAGGAAGAAACAGGGATGTGGTGATTCATGTGAGTTATGTGCATCTTTAAATTTGTTGATACGTTGATACCTAGCCGTAACCACGTATCAACTATCAACTAATCAACTTTCTTCACGTCACCCGATCCACTCACCCGCTGGCTCACACTTGCATTTCCTTTATACTTCACATTACCTGAACCCGAAACAGAAATATCAAGTTTCCGGTTTGCTGTAACGTTTGCGTCAGAAGATCCGGAAAGGGATATGGAAACATTATCACTGACCAGGTCAAAACAGTTGGCATTGCCTGATCCACTGATGGAAAGATCAAAATCTTTTGATTCACCGGAAAATCCGACAGACCCACTCCCGGAAACGCTGCTCTTTAAAGATGGCACATTCACTTTGAGCTTCATGTTTCCCGAACCACTGAGATCCGTTTCCAACCGATCATTACCTGAAATGGAGTTTTCCCCAATCACATCGCCGGATCCGGAAACATGAATAAACGAGTAAGATGGAGATGTAACTGTTACTATAATATCCCTTGTTGGATTTAAATTATAACCACGCTTCGAACGTACTACGAGTTCCTCTCCTTCTGTAAAAACTTCAATGTATGACATCAGATTTTCATCGGCCTCAACATTTACTTCCCTGTTCGCATCCTGGCGGATACGTACATTCATAGAGCCGGATACATGCACGCGGTTAAAGTTTGAAACAGACCTGTTTTCTTTAATGATATGTCCATTTCCGGAAATCCGTTCTCCCATTCCGAAATGACAGGAAGTGAGCCCCGTAAGGCAAATAAAAAGGAGAGATGTTGTTAGTCTCATGGCAATTAGTTTGGCTTTTGACGCTTTATTTCGGGATTAAGTTACTCTAATTACTTAATAGGAATTGCGAATTCCACATTCCGAATTCCAAATTTCCGCATTCCGACCTAACCCAATCGTCAAACTGATATTGCCTATTTTTACAGCCCATGACGGAAAAAATTCTCATTCTTGATTTTGGCTCACAGTACACACAGCTCATCGCGCGGGCGGTAAGAGAAGCAAATGTTTTCTGCGAAATCATTCCATTTAATAAGGCCGTTGAATTTTCACCGGAACTGAAAGGCATCATCCTTTCGGGATCACCATTTTCTGTAAATGAAAAAAATGCTCCGGAAGTTCCGATCCGCCAGCTGGCAGAAAAAGTGCCTGTCCTTGGAATATGTTATGGTGCACAGCTCACGGCAAAACAATTTGGAGGAAGGGTTGAAAAAAGCAGGAAGCGTGAATATGGCCGTGCTGTACTCCACCTGCAGAAAGAAGATGCACTGCTGGAACAACTCACGCCTGCCTCGCAGGTGTGGATGAGTCATGCTGATACCATTCTTGAATTGCCGGATGGGTTTGAATTACTGGCTACTACAGACAGCATTCCTGTAGCTGCATTTAAAAAGAATCATGATCACGAATTCCTCTACGGTCTCCAGTTTCACCCGGAAGTATATCATTCAATTGAAGGCAAAAAAGTGCTGAAAAATTTCCTTGTCAATATCTGTCATTGCAGGCAGGACTGGACACCGGCACATTTTGTTACCGATACGGTCAGTGCATTGAAAGAACACATAGGCGACAGGAAAGTTGTGATGGCTATCAGTGGCGGTGTTGATTCTACAGTAGCTGCAACCCTGATCAGCAGGGCCATTGGAACAAATCTCCATGGAATTTTTGTAGACAACGGTGTATTGAGAAAAGATGAATTTGAAACGGTACTCAGGACCTATAAAAATCTCGGGCTGAATGTAAAGGGTATTGACGCAAGTAAGAAATTTTATAAAAAGCTGGAAGGAAAATCCGATCCTGAGAAAAAAAGAAAAGCAATCGGAAAAATGTTTATCCACATCTTCCAGGAAGAGGCAGATAAGATCAGGGGTGTTTCATTACTTGGACAGGGAACAATCTATCCTGATGTAATTGAAAGTGAAAGTGTTCATGGTCCTTCTGTAACAATTAAATCACACCATAATGTTGGCGGACTTCCGAAGAAAATGCACCTAGGACTTGTTGAACCATTGCGTTATCTTTTTAAAGATGAAGTAAGAAAAGTGGGTTTGGAACTCGGCATTCCTGATGATATGATCAGCCGTCATCCATTTCCAGGTCCGGGTCTTGCCATCAGAATTCTCGGTGAGGTTACTGCAGAAAAAGTTGCGCTTCTCCAGCAGGCTGATGACATTTATGTTAAAGCACTTAAAGACCATGGATTGTATGCAACGGTGTGGCAGGCCGGTGCGATCTTACTTCCGGTAAAGAGTGTAGGTGTGATGGGGGATGAAAGGACTTACGAGTTTACAGTTGCACTAAGAGCAGTAACAAGTGTTGATGGAATGACAGCCGACTGGGCTCATCTGCCCTATGATTTTTTAGCACATGTTTCTAATGACATCATCAATAGTGTAAAAGGCATCAACCGGGTTGTGTATGATATCAGCAGCAAACCTCCTGCAACTATTGAATGGGAATAACATTGTATCCTATCCGTGAACCGGAATCATATGAAAAGATTTTTTTTAATTATCATCACATACGTATTTTTCTTTTCCATTGCAGCTGCCCAGGATATAACCGCAGGAGACTCTGGTATTCTTCGACATAAAATTGCATTGTTTACCCCGCTTTACCTGGATTCTGCATTTGACTTCACCGGAAACTTCCGTTATGATAAAACAGGTGCAAAGTTTACAACTGCCGGAATGGAATTCTATTATGGTGCACAGATGGCTTTGGATTCTCTAGGGAAAAGGGGCGC
>JBJMLW010000103.1:0-2188 GCA_045805105.1 Flavisolibacter sp.
ATCAAAAAAAATGGTGAGACTCTGCAAGTTTTTATTGATAAAATAAAAATAGCTGAGTATGAAAAAGCAATACCTGCCGCTCAACTGTTTAATGCACTTTTATTCAGCAGCGGCACTAATGGCGACAACAATAAATATTATATCAGCAACATTAAGATCACCAGGGACTAAAACTTTAAAAATGCGACTGCCGTTTTTTATCATTTGCCTGCTTCTTGCTTCGCATATCAATGCACAGAAAGAAGCTTATGACCTTATCAGCTTTGCTCCGCCACAAGGATGGAAAAAAGAAGCAAAAGAAAATGTAATCAGTTACTCCATCACTAACAACACAACGGGAAGTTGGTGCCAGATTGGAGTATTCAAAAGCACGATCAGCAAAGGAAGTATCGCTGAGGACTTTGAAAGTGAGTGGCAGGAACTGGTCATCAAAACTTATAAGGAGGTTAAACCTCCGGAAACCAGCCAGGTGGAAGAAATGGATAGATGGAAAACACAATCAGGCACAGCGTCTTTTGTTTTTAATAATAAGCCTGCCATTGTCATGCTCACGACAGCATCGGGATATAACCGTTGTATGAGCATTATCATACTTACCAACAGCCAGGATTATTTATCCCAAATCGAAACCTTGCTTGCTTCAGTTGAACTGGTAAAGCCGCTCTCCACACAGACATCTAAGGACAATGACATCGTTTCTATAATTGGAAGCTGGGGTATGACTGCAAGCGATAGTTCTGACTACAGGATGAAAAATGGTGTGATGAATTATATCAGGCGGCAGTACGTGTTTCATGATGACGGCAGTTATGAATTTGTAACCAAGGCTTATGATCCTCAGATGGATAAAATTTTTTTGGGAAAAGAAACCGGCACCTTCCTGGTAAATGGAAATAGCCTGACTGTTACGCCTCAAAAAAGCGTGTTGGAAGCCTGGACGAAAAAAGACGGGTCAGACAAATGGGGTAAACTGCTCAACACACAGAATGTGCAGCTGGAAAAGTGCAACTATCATTTTACCAGACATTATTTTTCAGGTGTACAGGAATGGAACCTCGTATTGCAAGGTGATGTTGCTACGAAAAGAGATGGGCCGTTCAGCAACAATAATGTCTTTACAAACGCCTGGTATTATAAACCGATCAATACTGGTGACCAGTTTATCGAATTACCTGCGGGACAGAAAATGGAAACAGGCCAGGCCAAAAATGAAGGTGTACAGGCAGGTAACAAACAATTTAGTTTTAGCACTACTAATTTCGATGATGGTTGGACAAGTGTTGTAAAAGACGATTGGGTGCAGGTCAGTAAAAGTAATCTGCAGGTACTGATTCATTATCCAAACAAAAAAGCGGACGATTATAATCCTGACTTGCTGGAAGGCTTAAAGAATGCATGGCGGACCCTTGTGGCACCAAGGTATATAGGAGATAACATCGAGTTCAAACCTATTTATAGCTGGCAGTCCATAGAATATGCAAGGGCTAACATGGTTGAAAAAGCAACTGGCAAAAAACTGCATGTGGTTTTGTTCAAGGTGAATGGTCTTAACCAAACATACATGGAATTCATTGCACCTGACCAGTCAACATTTGAGCAGGAATTTGGCAGCTACCACGAAACCACATCCGGTTGGGAAAAAATG
Source organism: Flavisolibacter sp. (assembly GCA_045805105.1). Classification (GTDB taxonomy): domain Bacteria; phylum Bacteroidota; class Bacteroidia; order Chitinophagales; family Chitinophagaceae; genus Flavisolibacter. The sequence goes on from JBJMLW010000103.1 coordinate 1,646, forward strand.
GTGCAGATGGAGAATTACAACAAGTTCGCTCTTGCTGCAGCAGATCTGCAAGGCAAGTGGACAAACAATTTTACAGGGATCGTTCAATATGTTAATGCGAACACCGGTTATGATGCGGGGATGAATACACATGCTTCGAATGAAAAATTTGAGATAGGTCCGGGAGATACTTATAAATGGGAAGTCAATGTTGCTTCCGGTATGGTTGGCAACATCAAATTCCAGAGTGCGAAATCTGCGGGACGTTATTCAGTTCCCAATAACTGGCAGGTGTCTTTTTCGGATATCGAAGGCAAGCCAAGAATTTACAAAGCCCATTTTTCCTGCATAAAAGGCTTACGAATTTTATGGTTGGATGATACAGCCTTCGCAAAAGTGGAATAGACAAATACATTCTGCAAGAGGAGAACTCTTTTGGATTCTGCATAGACTAACTGTCATTTCATTTCTGTTGACCGCCACGCTATACACAGAAGTCCTGACAGATTGAGTCAGCACCCTGAATTTTTATCGATCAGGCAGTCACATACTTTTTTTCATTTC
>JBJMLW010000104.1:0-18059 GCA_045805105.1 Flavisolibacter sp.
ATGAATCCAGGAAGGTGGATGCGTGTGGCAGCCGCTGCAATTATAGCCGGCATTATTACCATTTCCGGAATTGTTTATTTTTCAGGCAAGCAGGAAATCAAAGTTGATAATCCACAATGGGTTGCAAAAAAATTACAAAACGTTAGCGACAGGGAACTGGATGAATTTGTAAAAACATCAGATGTAAACCAGGGAACAATTGCTACCGTTAAAAAGAAAGCAGTTAAAACTTCAGAGGTTAATCGCTTATTAAAGGATGTTCCTGATAATGAACTGGATGCATTTCTTGAACAGATGCCTTCAGAAGATCTGGAAGCTTCATTGAATTAAAATGAAAAAGATTTTATACATATCGCTTTTTGTTTTCGCATTTCATGGATCATCCTTTGCCCAGGAAGACCAGGATGGTGGAAAAATACGCGAGAGAATGATTGAATACATTCAGGAAAAATTATCTCTTTCCAAGCAGGAAGCTGAAAGATTTTCTCCCGTATTCATCAACTACTTCAAAGAGTTACGCAGAACAAACCAGGAGTTCAAAGGTGACCGCCTTGTACTCCAGCAAAAAATTGCAGAACTCCGTCTTCGTTACCGCGACCAATTCAAACCTATTATTGGTGAACAGCGGAGCAATGATGTATTTACTCACGAACGCGAATTTGTTCAGAAAGTAAAACTTGAAAGAGACCTGCGAATGCAGAATCGTCAGGAAGGCCCTGCTAACAAAAGATTCAGATCATTGGAAAATTAGTCTGATTTTTCAACTATATTTTTCAACTATATTTGAATCTGGTGTTTTTCATAGGTTAGCAACGGCCGGCTCTTTTTAGGGCGGGCCTTTTTTTATCGCTGATTTCACAGATTACACAGAGGTGATTATTCGGATTGTTTTATCACGGGTTGCGCAGATTATACAGAGGTGATTACACTGATCTTTTAGTATTGATTGCACAGATTCTACACAGAGGGATTACTCGGATCTTTTTATACGGATTACGCGGATGAATCATTTCCTCTTCAAAGATTTCTTCCATCTGACTTTTCTCCATTCTTGATATTAAGGATTACGCAGAGGGGTAGTTAATGATTGTTTTACACCTTAATTTGTTGATACGTTTGGTTGATGTTCCTCAGGAGACTTATCAACCAATTAACTATATAACATTAACCATTTATCATCTAACATTTTCTTTCCAAATCACTACCATTTGCCCCAGGTGATAAATATCATGTTGAACAATTCCATATAAAAGCTTTCTGAAATTGTAACTTCTTTCACGAACACCCTGTTCCAGCAGAGAATCATCACGGTCTTCAAGTAACGTGAGAAGCTGGTCCTGCGTTTCTTTTATTCTTTCAAGCCCCTGCTTCCATAATGTTTTATCGTTATGATCAAGTTCCCTCCAGTCATTCTTTTCAAAATAAGCTATCTGCATCTGTGGCGAATGCTGTAGTCTGTCTACTGTAAATTCTCTCCAGGTGATCATGTGCCATAATAATTCCAGGATGCTGTGCTGATTGTCTTTTTTCAAATACACAACGCTTTCAGGAATTTCATTGGTCAGCTCAGTAAAACTTTTCCCATACCATGGCCCGCCTTGATATGTATCGCGCAATTGTTCTGCAATAAAATTTATTTCTTTCTTTTCCATAGTCCATAAAGTTAAGAGGAGAATATTGGCCAGACGGATATTCTGAAAACAACTTCGTACAACGGAGATTAGCTGCAAGACTTACACTTTCATGCCTTCATAAGTGATCGAATATCAAATGAACTCATTCTATAAAGTAAACATTTTCTATAAGCGTAAACATCTTGAGGCTTGCAGCTCGCAGCTACTTACTCAGGTACATACTTCTGTCCTTATACAACTGTCTGAAATATGGATCACGCAGGTCTTTGATGAAACGGATCGCTTCACCGGTAGATTTCATTTCAGGTCCGAGCTCTTTGTTTACACCAGGGAATTTATTAAAGGAGAAAACAGGTTCCTTGATTGCAAACCCTTTCAGCTTTTTTTCGAATTTGAAATCTTTCAGTTTTGCAACGCCCATCATCACCTTCGTTGCTACATTCAGATAAGGAATACCATACGCCTTTGCAATAAATGGTGTAGTACGCGAAGCTCTTGGGTTGGCTTCAATCACAAATACTTTATCATTCTTGATGGCAAACTGTATATTGATCAATCCCTGTATCTGCAACGCCCTTGCAATTTTTTCTGCATAATGTTCCATAGTTGTTACAACAAGTGGTGTGAGGTTGAATGCCGGTAACACGGCATTGCTGTCGCCACTATGAATGCCTGCAGGTTCTATATGTTCCATCACACCCATTACATGAAAATCTGTTCCATCAAATATGGCGTCGATTTCTGCTTCCTGGCAACGGTCGAGAAAATGATCGATAAGAATTTTATTACCGGGAATATGTTTCAGAAGACTGATGACAGCCTTTTCCAGGTCTTCATCATTAATTACGATTCTCATCCGCTGCCCGCCCAATACATAACTCGGACGAACAAGAACAGGGTAACCTACTTTATGTGCTACTTCAACGGCTTCATCAACATCATAAGCTGTACCATAATCAGGATATGGAATCGACAGTTCCTTCAGCATATCACTGAACCTGCCACGGTCTTCTGCTATGTCCATATTGTCGTAGGAAGTACCGATAATTTTTATTCCTTTTTCATGAAGTCTTTGTGAAAGTTTCAATGCGGTTTGTCCGCCGAGTTGTACAATCACACCTTCAGGTTTTTCCAGTTCAATGATTTCCCAGATATGTTCCCAGAACACCGGCTCAAAATATAATTTGTCCGCCATGTCAAAATCAGTGGACACTGTTTCAGGATTGCAGTTCACCATGATGGATTCATACCCGCTTTCCTTGATGGCAAGTAATCCATGCACGCAGCAGTAATCAAATTCAATTCCCTGGCCGATCCGGTTTGGTCCGCTGCCAAGAACAATGATTTTCTTTTTATCCGAAACCTTGCTTTCATTATGATGTCCTTCTTCAAATGTTGAATAGAAGTAGGGTGTTTTGGCTTCAAATTCTGCACTACATGTATCAACCATTTTATAAACCCTGCGGATTCCTGCAGACTTTCTTTTTTCGTAAACTTCTTCTTCACTTCCGTCTGTGATCAAACGTGCAATCTGTTCATCACTGAATCCATGAATCTTTGCTTGTTTCAGCAGATCAAGTGGAAGGTCTTCAAGCCAGTAATTCGATAGTTGTTTTTCAATATTGCAAATTTTCTGTATCTCATAAAGGAACCACCTGTCGATATAGGTAGCTTTTGCAATAGTATTTACTGATATGCCGAGCATCAGTGCATCCTTGATCCGGAAGATGCGGTCCCACTTTGGTATTTTAATGTACTCCAGCAGTTCTTCGGACTTCATCCCGCTTTTACCATAGTAACCCAACCCCACTGCATTATTTTCAAGACTCTGACAGGCTTTCTGTATTGCTTCAGTGAAACTTCTGCCTATCGACATTACTTCACCTACGCTTTTCATTTGAAGGCCAAGTGTATCATTGGCTCCTTTGAATTTGTCGAAGTTCCAGCGGGGAATTTTTACGATTACATAATCCAGCGCAGGTTCGAAATAGGCTGACGTTGTTTTTGTAATCTGATTCTCCAGTTCATCGAGTGTATAACCAATAGCAAGCTTCGCTGCAATCTTTGCTATCGGGTAACCAGTGGCTTTCGACGCAAGCGCTGAAGAACGACTAACGCGCGGGTTTATTTCTATAGCAATAATTTCTTCATTCACCGGGTTGAGAGCAAACTGCACATTACACCCACCGGCGAAGTTGCCCAGGTCGCGCATCATCATGATAGCTGTATTGCGCATCAGTTGAAATGCAGTATCACTAAGCGTCATGGCTGGCGCAACAGTTATGGAATCCCCGGTATGTACACCCATCGGATCGAAATTCTCCACGGTGCAGATAATGCAAACATTATCTGCACTGTCACGCAAAAGTTCAAGTTCGAATTCTTTCCACCCCAGCACAGCCTTCTCTACCAGAACTTCATGGATGGGTGATGCTTCAAGGCCGCGTGTAAGGGCTTCATCAAGTTCATCCTTATCATGAACAAAACCACCACCAGTACCACCAAGGGTAAACGAAGGACGAATCACAAGCGGAAAACCTATATCCTGCGCAAATTCCTTTCCTTCAAGAAAAGAATTCGCAGTTTTGGCTGAAGCCACAGGAACACCGAGGCGAATCATCCATTGCCGAAACTTTTCCCGGTCTTCTGCCTTATCAATCGCCTTGATATCAACACCAATTAATTTTACCCCATATTTTTCCCAGATTCCAAGGTCTTCAGCTTCTTTTGCAAGATTGAGTGCAGTTTGACCTCCCATGGTCGGAAGCACTGCATCGATTTTATTTTCTTCCAGGATCTGTTCAATACTTTCAACGTTCAGCGGAAGCAGATAAACCTTATCGGCCATCATTGGATCTGTCATGATCGTAGCCGGATTACTATTGATCAGCACTACCTTAATACCTTCTTCCCGAAGACTTCGTGCTGCCTGCGTTCCGGAGTAATCAAACTCACATGCTTGACCGATAACAATAGGTCCCGAACCAATGATAAGAACAGATTTTATGGAATTGTCTTTTGGCATTTTTGTTCGTTATTTTCTTCCCTGGATCAGGTTTCTCTCAGAATAGCTGATAAAAAAACCGGGCGCTTCCGCCCGGGGTGCAAAAGTAAAGCAATTGAGAAACTATCATTCATAAATTTCCCACTCAATATTCACGGTTTAGGCATGCTAAGAAAGAATGCCCAATATCCAATTTCCAATGCTCAATGTTCAAGTTTGTATTTAAACTCTGAAAGCACTCTTACTGAATATCTGTAATTGAACTTGAACATTGAACATTACAGAATTGCTTATTGAAAATTAAATATTATACATAAAAAAAGGCTGCCGTAGCAACCTTTAAGAAAATCTGAGAAGAATTTGATTATGCCTGTGTAAATCCGTTTTGTCCGCGGTTACCACCCACATTAGCTGTTTCAGTATTTCCTCTCTGACCAAATACATTTTTTAGTCCTCCGAGGTTTTCGTCAACAAATTTTTTTCCTTTGTTTTTCAAATCAGATTTTTGCTGTTCTGTCATTTTTGAATACTTATAAGCTCCGAATGCTGCTGCTCCCAATAAGAGGAGACCGCCTATTCCTGGTTTGCGTGCCATAATTTAAAATTTTAATGATAATTATTTCCATGATGATTAATAAAATATCGTACCAGTTATGATAAGGTATTAAGGTATTAGGGTATTAGAGTAACTTTAGAGCGTCCTTGATTTCCAATACCTCAATACCTCAATACCTCAATACCATAATACCCTCATCACCCTTTTCCAACACGTTCCCGTACTTTCGTTTTTTTTCAATATGAAAAACATCTCAGTAGCCGTAATATGTGTGTTGTTTTTTTCCCGAATCGGTGTTGCCCAACAGAAAAATTATCCCCAGAATTATTTCAGACATCCGTTGAATATACCCATGCAGCTGGTGGCCAATTTTGGAGAGATCAGAAGCAATCATTGGCATATGGGTCTTGATATCCGCACACAGCATAAAGTAAACCTACCCGTTTATGCAGCTGCCGATGGATATGTATCCCGCATTTCGGTTGAGCCTGGTGGTTTCGGACAGGCCATTTATATCCAACATCCCAATGGGTTTACAACAGTTTATGGCCACCTCAATGCATTTTTCCCAGCGCTTGCAGCATATATTAAGCAACAGCAATACATTCAACAATCATGGAGCGTTAATCTTGTATTACAACCGGAACAATTTCCTGTAACTAAAGGAATGTTTATAGCTAGCAGCGGAAGTACAGGTGCATCAGAAGGACCTCACGTACATTTTGAAATACGTGATAATGAAACTGAAAATTGTTTGAATCCACTTTTGTTCCGTTTTCCAATAGCAGATGAAGTTCCCCCCTCCATATACCGTTTGTTTATGTACGATCGCAACAGAAGTACGTACGAACAAACGCCGCAGGTACTTTCAATCCGAAGATCCGGTTCAACTTATAGTGTACCGCCAATACGGTCAGGTTCGAACAGTATCAGTTTTGCTGTTGGTGCAGCGGATCATTTCACCGGTTCATCCAATCCTAATGGTATTTACAGCGGAACTATTTTCATAGACGGGGAAGAACGTTCAGGCTTCGTGCTCGATAACATCAGTTATAACGACACCCGGTACATTAATGCACAACTCGACTATCAGTATAAGGCACGAGGCATTTCAGTACAACACCTGTCGCCTTTGCCAGGGGCACGAACTGTGGCTTATCATTTTAATGGTGATGGATTCATTCATCTTATTGATACTTCCTATCACGATATTAAAATTGAAATAAAGGATGCAAATGGAAATACTTCTGTAATTAAAATTCGTATAAAATATGATCCTTCACTGGGAAAGCCGTATGAACCCGTAATTGAAGAACGGCTCCTTCCGAATAATGTCAATGTTTTTGAAACAGCATCTTTTGAAGTTTTTACAACGGAAAAAAGTATTTACGATACTGCGATAATACGATTTACCTCTGCTGAATCGCGGGGAGACAATTCAATATCACCTGAGTTTACTTTTATGAATGCCGACATACCCGCACATGATGAAGTTACTTTCAGGATAAGGCCTTCCATAACAATAACTGATTCAGACCACGATCATATAGTGATCAGGAACAAATCCGGTAGTCGTGAATTTATTAAAAAAGCTGTATGGCAGAAAGATTGGATTGCTGCAACCTTCAGGCAATTCGGCACCTTCCAGGCTTTTATAGATAATGAACCACCAGTTATTAATCAGCCGCCTTTGCGTATTTCCACGAACAGCCGCATTGCATTTACACCAACTGATAATTTTCATTCCATCAAAAGTTTCCGTGCTGAGGTAGATGGTCAATGGCTTCGTTTCAGTAACGACAAGGGACGAACCTGGATTTATTATGTTGATGAAAAATTTCCGGCAGGAGAACATTACCTGAAAGTTAAAGTGGAAGACGAAGCAGGAAATGTGACAGAGAGAATTTGGAAGGTTAGAAGATCTTGATTTTTCAATACATAATATTCAATATTCAACGCCCAATCTTCAATGTTAAAGCCGGAACAAAGATCCATTTGCTGATCGAACAGACCTGTTTATTGAAAATTATCTGTTGAATATTGAACATTTCTTTACAGATGCTCAAAGTAAGGTCGGTAACAAAAACATTTTTATGCCTACATATCTTAAAGAAGGAGACAAAGCACCTTCATTCACCGGTACCGATCAGGATGGACATAAAATATCACTCTCATCCCTAAAAGGAAAAAAAGTGGTGTTGTATTTCTATCCGGAGGATGATACACCTACTTGCACCGTACAGGCATGCAACCTGCGGGACAATTATTCACTATTGCAGAAAAATGGATTTGTGGTGATAGGTGTTAGTCCGGATGAAGAAAAGAAACACAGGAAATTCCGTGAAAAATTCAGCCTTCCGTTCCCGCTGATTGCAGACCCATCGCATAAAATAATTAATCAATATGGTGTATGGGGTGAAAAAAAATTATACGGAAGGGAATACATGGGAATTCACCGCACCACCTTTGTTATCAATGAAAAAGGTATTATTGAAAAAATCTTTCTACGGCCAAAGAACAAGGCACATGCTGAAGAGATTATGAAATCAGCAGGTGTTTGATTATTTTAATACCTCAATCCCATCCTTGTGAAGCAAATATTCCTGCTGCTTATTGTATTCACTGCAATCAGCTGTACCAAAGAAAATCTATCCGACTCTGTTGTTGGTGACTGGACGATTATTCAAAGAAAAACCGGCACCGGTTATAGCCTGGAAACAAGTGCGATACTTTCACAAAAAATACTGCACTTCAATGCCAATGGTACTTTTCAGATTGTTGATGCAGATACAACTGGTTTTTTACAACATTATTCAAGTTATCAAATTCACAACGGTCATATTACATTCTTCAGTCCAGATAAAAATGATACAGCTGATGTTGAATTCATTCTAAATGATGATCTCAGTTTGTATTATCCTGCACGGTGTGGTTATGTGGAGATTTTTTCAAGGAAATAATCACATCACCCATTCCACTTCACCAACATCAAATTTTTCTTCCGTTCCGTGATACACCAGGAGTTTACCATCATCTGTTACATTTAAAATACGGGCTTCGAAAATCCTGCTGCCTTTTTTCAGTTTCACTTTTTCGTTTAACTGGTAAATATCATTCCTGTAGGCTTTCTTCAACTCATCAGGATTTTCAACTGCTTCATGGTAACTGTGATCAAGAAACACACATAACTCTTTTGCAAGAGCAGACGGATTGTGATCCTTACCGGTAATCTGTTTCATAGACACTGCCGGAGTCAATAAATCAAACCTGGTTTGATTAATATTAATTCCAATTCCAACAACAGCAAATTTCCATATTCCTCCCTGCCATACATTTTCAATGAGAATTCCTCCTGCCTTTCTGTCACGCCAATAAAGATCATTGGGCCATTTAATAGATACATCATCTTCTACATACTTTCTGAAAAACCGTACAGTTCCTTCTGCTATTGCCATACTAAGGAGAAATAATGCATGAAAATGAGTTTGCGGTTCAATAACAAGGGTCAATGCAATATTTTGTCCGGGTTCGGAAATCCAGCTTTTATCCCGTTGTCCTTTGCCGCTTGTTTGTTCCATTGTAAACACAGCCATACCATGATGTGCCATACCTGCACGAACCATTCCCATGGCATAGTTGTTGGTGCTGTCTACGGTTGGCAGTTCAAGGAACGGTGCCCCAAGTGGGTTTGAAGATGACAATTAAGTGATATTTTTGGAACAAAGAAAAGAAGTTGTACCAACTCCTGATAACTGCACGAACTAATTTGTCCATTTAAATCAAAATAATATTTGGAACCATTAGAAGTATTGACCAGTCGGAAGAAAGGCGCTGCCCGTTTGAACAGGAACTCAAAGATTGTAAAAACCATCATCAAGGCAATACAGGATAAAAAGGGTGAAAACATCATTTCTTTAGATCTCCGCAAGATACCGGAAGCCGTAGCCGATTATTTCATCATATGCGAAGCCGGTAACCAGCCCCAAATCAGAGCAATCAGTGACCAGGTTGAGGACCAGGTAAAAAAACAGACCGGAGAGTCACCTTATCATTATGAGGGCAAGAAAAATTTACAGTGGGTATTGATCGATTACATCAACGTTGTTGTTCATATCATGGCACATGAACAAAGGAAATTTTACAAGCTGGAAGAAATGTGGAGTGATGCTCCACTGGAAGAGCATAATGGCTAGGATTGTTGTTAAATATCAAATCGATACCATGAATGCCAACAAAATTTAATTACTTGCACCATTCACAACATAACAATGTCACAAGATCCATATAAAAACGATAATAAAACGAAACTTCCGAAGTTCTCGAACCGGCCCGGAGAAGGAGGTGACAATACACCACGCAAAGGACCGAGATTCAGTATTTACTGGATCTACGCGATCATCTTTGCCATCCTGATCGGTTTCCAGTTATTCGGACCATTTGCCACTACTTCCACCCAGATCAACCAGTCGCAGTTTGAACAAATGCTTAAGGATGGTGATGTAGACAAATACACCATTGTATCAAACCGTAACCTGGTAAGACTCAAGGTAAAACCGGAAAGCCTGCCCAAATACGAAGGTGAAGGAAATGGCAGACTCGGTAAAAATCTTAAGGCGAATGACGACTATCATGCCTCATTCAAAATCGCATCTATTGAATCTTTCAAGGACGACATCCGCGATTTTAAAAAAAATAATCCTAATGTAAAAGTTCCTGAGTGGGCCGAATCCGAGACGAACTGGTTTACACCTATTCTGCAAACCATACTCCCTATCCTGATTTTTATCGGACTGTGGATTCTTCTCATGCGTAAAATGGGAGGAGGCGCTGGTGGTGGCGGCGGTCCTGGTGGAATTTTCAATATTGGAAAGTCAAAAGCAACACTATTTGACAAAGGCACGCGTGTAAACATCACTTTTGCTGATGTTGCAGGCCTGGATGAAGCAAAGGTTGAAGTAATGGAGATCGTTGATTTTCTCCGTAATCCTAAAAAATATACTTCTCTTGGTGGTAAGATTCCAAAAGGTGCCCTTCTTGTAGGTCCTCCCGGCACAGGTAAAACACTCCTGGCAAAAGCCATGGCGGGTGAAGCCCAGGTACCATTCTTCAGTCTCAGTGGTTCCGACTTTGTTGAAATGTTCGTAGGTGTAGGTGCCAGTCGTGTACGTGACCTTTTCAAACAGGCCAGAGAAAAAGCACCATGTATCATTTTCATAGATGAAATAGATGCCATCGGCCGTGCAAGAGGAAAGAACATGATGATGAGTAATGATGAAAGAGAAAGTACGCTTAATCAGTTGCTCGTGGAAATGGATGGCTTTGGTACCGATACCGGCATCATCGTTCTGGCAGCAACGAACAGGCCGGATGTTCTGGATACTGCACTGTTACGTCCAGGCAGGTTCGACAGGCAGATCACTATTGACAAGCCTGATGTAAAAGGACGTGAAGCAATATTTAAAGTACACCTGAAGCCAATTAAGGTTTCAGAAAAAGTTGATATACACAAGCTGGCAGAACAGACCCCTGGATTTGCCGGAGCGGATATTGCCAATGTTTGTAATGAAGCAGCGCTGATTGCTGCAAGGAAAGGAAAAAGTGCTGTTGATATGAGTGACTTCCAGGATGCCGTAGACCGTGTGATTGGGGGACTGGAGAAAAAGAACAAGATCATTTCTCCTGAAGAGAAAAAGATCATTGCTTACCATGAAGCAGGTCATGCAGTTTGCGGATGGTTTCTCGAACATGCATACCCGTTATTGAAAGTAACGATTGTTCCAAGAGGTACAGCAGCTCTCGGCTATGCGCAATACACACCTAAAGAACAATACCTGTATAATACCGACCAGCTGAACGACCAGATCTGCATGACGCTTGGTGGAAGGGCAAGTGAAGAGATCTTCTTTGGAAAGATCTCTACCGGAGCACAGAACGATCTACAGCAGATTACACGTATCGGTTATGCAATGGTTACTGTTTATGGTATGAATGAGAAAGTTGGTAACATCAGTTTTTATGATCCTCACCAGGACCAGACATTTACCAAGCCTTATTCTGATGAAACAGCGGAGTTGATAGATGCTGAAGTACGCAAGCTCATTGATATAGCTTATGAAAGAACAAAAGAACTGCTTCGAAGAAAAAGGTCAGATGTTGAAAAACTAGCAGAAGCTTTACTCGAAAGAGAAGTTCTTTTCCAGAGTGATGTGGAAGCACTCATCGGGCCACGTCCTTATGAAGAGAAAAAAGCATTGGGTGTAGATAATGAAAAGCATCCTGAAGGTGGTATTAGCGAAGGCGTTCCACCTTATGATCCGAATGTAACGAACCAGGCACCGGCAGCAAAATGAGTAATTCCCCTGCAAAGAATAATATTCTGAAAAAAATAAGAATGGCGTTGGCACACCCAACGCCATTGCCTTTTCCAAAAAGTGAAGGGCCTGAATCTGTTTTTCAGCCTTTGCAACAGGATCTTGTAGTTGAATTTGCAGAGCAGTTCACACAACTGCAGGGAAAATTTATATTCTGCGTCGACAGAAATGAATTGATTGAACATTTCAACAAACTGTGTTACCAGAATCAATGGACAAAAATTTTCTGTTCTGAAGAAAAATGGAAGTCACTGATTACCCCCAACATCCTATATTCTGACATTGCAACGTGCGAAGCGGCTGTAACAAGTTGTGAATTCCTGATAGCTAGAACCGGTAGTATTGTTTTGAGTTCTGTTCGCCAGGGACGAATACCAAGTGTTTACGCCCCCATTCACATATGCATTGCCAGTTCATCTCAACTGGTATATGATGTAAAGGATGGCCTAAATGGCCTAAAAGACAAATACCAGCAATTCCTTCCTTCAATGATATCATTTGCAACAGGTCCGAGCAGAACAGCAGATATTGAAAAGACACTCGTAGTTGGCGTCCATGGTCCAAAAGAAGTATATTGTTTTGTAATTGATGACCAGCATTAGCCTTCATGCAGATTCCTCCAGGCAAGAAAATATTTTTCCTTTCAGATTTTCATTTGGGAGCACCTGATGCTGCATCCAGCCTTGTAAGGGAAAAAATGATCGTTAGGTTTCTTGATGAAACTAAGCATGAAGCCCATACGTACTTTATTGTTGGCGACCTTTTCGACTTTTGGTATGAATACCGTAAAGTAGTTCCCAAAGGTTTTGTAAGAGTTCTGGGCAAGCTTGCTGAAATAAGCGATTCAGGAATCCCTGTCCATTTTTTTGTGGGCAACCATGATATGTGGATGAAAGATTACTTTGGATCAGAATTAAACATTCCTGTTTATTTCGAACCACAGGAATTCACCTTTAACGGAAAAAAGTTTTTTATTGGTCATGGCGACGGACTCGGGCCCGGGGATTATGGTTATAAAAGACTCAAGAAAGTATTCCGGAATCCATTCTCTCAATGGTTATTTGGAATTCTTCCTCCCGCTGCCGGTATGGGCCTCGCACATTATTTCAGCAGGAAAAGCAGGGCTGCCACAGGTACAAGCGAAGAACATTTTTTAGGTGATGAAAAAGAATGGCTTCTTATTTTCTGCAGGGATATGCTGAAAAAAAAGTATTATGATTTTTTTGTCTTCGGCCATAGACACCTTCCCATAGATTATCGTCTGGATAAAGAAAGCCGTTATATCAACCTCGGTGACTGGATCAGTTTTTTTACATATGCCGTTTTTGATGGTAACGAATTGGAACTCCGTAGTTATAGCGGAAGCGAAAATAAAATTGTAAGGAGATGAGCTACAAGCTGCTGGCCACGCGCTGCGCGACCTCTTAAAACTTTGTAACATTAGCAGCTATTTGTTATTCCTGTCTGGTGATGTCGTTTTTGAAATCTCCGCCTGATCGAATCATCCGACATCCTTTAATTGGTATAAATCTGTGATAAAAAACATTCACACCGCATGCGATATGGATTAAGTCAAAGATTCGTTTTACATTGTAATATTCATTACTTTTTCACCAGGTGCGGAATTAATTTATGTCATATAAAAATCTACCTGTAAGGTTTCTGTTTCTTTTGCTCTTTATGAGGGCGGAAGTTGTAGTACACGCACAGGATATGACAGGCAGGGATTCTTCATTTGTACTGGTTCGCACATACGAAGGTGATATTGCAGGTGCAGCACTTGACCAGCTGGATAACCTTTATATCATTTCATCAAAAGGACAGGTAAAAAAATTCGGTGCTGCAGGTGATTCATTGAGCGTTTACAACCAGGTAAGGAATTACGGGCAACTGTTTTCAATAGACGTTACGAATCCTTTGAAGCTTTTATTATTCTACAAGGATTTTAAAACTGTTGTTGTACTTGATCGTTTTCTTTCCACTATCAAAACAGTTGACCTTCGCAGGTTCAACATTTTGCAGCCAATTGCCATTGGACTTTCTTACGACAACAACATCTGGATATTTGATGAATACGACAACAAGCTGAAAAAAATTGATGAACAGGGAAATCATCTTTTCGAATCAGACGATTTCAGGTCAGTATTCAACCAGGGAATTTCGCCACAAAAGATCATCGATGATAATGGCCTGGTTTACCTGGCAGATAGTTCAGCCGGTGTTTTTATTTTTGATAATTACGGATCATTTAAAAAGAAAATACCATTGCGCAATTTTCAGAGTATTGCAGTAAACAGGAACCACGTGATCAGTACAAGACCCGACCTTGTTACCGTATACAATACTTCAACTCTTCTTCAGACAGAACGAAAACCACCTTTTGCACCTTACGTTAGCGCTTTTACCAACGCTGATCGCTTTGTTGGATTAATGCCCGGAAAATTAGAGGTATACCAATACCGGTATGGTTGGTGAGTATAGTTTATTTTTGCTTCCTTCATGAAGAGTTTTCTGGACCAGGAGTTTCTGAGCAATACCATACGTGATTACCTCTGGGTGGCTGGTGTTATCCTTATTGTAGTTATACTCCAACGCTTTCTTTCAAAGTACATAGCACTTTTTTTATGCAGGGCATTAAAAAGAGCCTGGAAAACATTTGACCAGCAAAAATTCACAGATCTCATCGTTTATCCTCTTGGTGTATTCCTGGTGATTTCTATTACAAACATTGCGTTATACAGGCTGAGCTACCCACAGGAATTCAATATCACCATATATAAACACCCAATCCAGAATATTCTTTTATCACTTGCAAAGATGGTACATATAGGAGCATTCACCTGGCTGTTGCTCCGTTTTATCGACTTTGTTGCAGCAGTACTTGAAATGAGGGCAAACAGAACCCAGGCACTATCAGATAACCAGCTGATTGTTTTTTTCAGGGACTTCTTTAAAGTGATGATCAGTATTATCGGTGGCATGATGATACTTCATTTTGCATTCAATTATGATGTATCAAGTTTGCTCACCGGACTAAGCATAGTAGGAGCAGCAATAGCCCTTGCATTGAGAGAAAGCCTGGAAAATCTTATTGCTTCATTTGTAATTTTTTTCGACAAACCTTTTACAACAGGTGATTTTGTAAGGGTGCAGAATGTTGCCGGCAGCGTAGAGCGGATTGGCTTGCGGAGTACAAGAATGAGAACCATTGATAAATCTTATATAACCGTTCCGAATAAACAAATGGTAGATAGCATACTTGATAATGTTTCACTTCGTTCACAGATCCGGGGAGAACTGAATTTATTTATCAACCTGCAGACTACACCTGAAAAGATCCGGCTGCTGTCGGATGAAATTAAAAATTATCTCTCCGGTGTTAAAGAGGTAAGCTCCTATAATGTTCTTTTCAATGATATCAGAGTTCAGGCATTTATTGTTTTCATTGAATTCTTTACACCTCCGATGGAATGGTCACTGTTTCTTACACTCAGGCAGCAGTTGAATTTTCATGTTCTTCAGACAATGGAAAAACTGGAAATTAAAATTGCGGCGGAAGGAAAAGAAATTTCTATCAGTAGTTAGAAATTATGGAAGAAATTTTCAATCCTCAATAATCAATACACAATATTCAAGTCAGTACAAAAATACTTTTCACTGACTGAACATACCTGATCATTGAAAATTGATTATTGAAAATTTTTCTAAAAGGCTATGGCTTTTCCAGTATTACTTTACTTTGAAGTACCGGCAACAATTTCGCCCAGTTCCTTATCAAACATCCCATAATGCCCATACTCCACCACTCTTCCTACTTCTTTCCCATTTTTCATCACGATTATTGTAGGCACATTAGTAATGTTGAAAGCTTCCGAAAGGTGCTGGATAGTTTTTTTGCTATGGTCAACACCTATGAGAGTAATTCTGTCGGGTGAAAGACCTGCTGCATCGGCAAGCAGGTAAAATTTGGGAAGAATATTTTTAGTATCACCACACCATGTGCCGCCAAAGGCAATGATATTGATAGAATCCTTTTTTGCCCGCAGTGCCTGTAGCGCATTTGGCTCCGGAACATATCCCGACTGATTGGCCGCAAACCAGGTAAATGCAGTATCAGAAACCAGCTGCTCCTTTGTAATGAAGCCACGAATAATTTTATTCCCATTCGCATCACGGCTCACTTCATTCTGACTGAACGCAGATGTAAAAGAAGATAACAACAGAGTAATGATGAATATTTTTTTCATAGTGTTTTTATAATAGTTGATCGTTCAGAGCGATGGCTAAGTAAAAATTATTTCATTCGTACTCGTCCAGGGTCAATGGTCCATTGTCCGGATCCAAAATTAAGATGCGATTCCAGCATGAGAAGTTGCGCGCTGTTAAAGAAGCTACAAATTAGCCTTGAGTTCCAGCAGAAAAGTGCGGAGTTTCTGGAGAGACTGGATGACCTCGTATTTTTCTCTTGCCTGCTTATTTTTCTTAATAAACTCCTTCGCTCCTTCGATGGTAAATTTCCTGCGGCGAAGAAGATCATGAATCAATTGAAGATTTTTAATATCTGAAGGTTTGAAAAACCTGTCACCCTTCCTGTTCTTACGGGGTTCAAGAATATCGAATTCGTTTTCCCAGTATCGGATGAGCGATGTGTTTACTTTAAACATACCAGCTACTTCACCGATGGAATAGTATTGCTTCTGAAAAAGAATTTCATCTTCGGGAACTTCAACCTGTTCAATATCCGCTTCAAAATCTTTTAATGGTTTACGTCCCCGTGTTTTCACCGGCTTTGATGGAGGCACAGGCTGACCGGAAAGAAATTCCTTTGGTTCCTCCTGTTGTTCGCCAAAAAATTCGAATGTGATTTGGGAAAGTGATTTATCCATGCCAGTGAAGTAAAATTAAGGAACGGAACGGGAATTCAGAGATACTATTTTAATTATTATTCCTGGAATATTTCATACAAAGACCTTTGTGGAAAATTCAAAATTCAAAATTAAAAATTCAAAAAAATGAACTAAGTTTTGACTTTTGAATTTTGACTTTTTAATTTTTAATTTTTAATTTAATCCAGGCTTTGATTAGACGACGCCGCGCGTTTCAGCAACTGGTCAAATTGTTGCGGGCTGAGATCATTATAGAAAAAATAAACAGGATCCAGTTTCTGACCATACTTGTGCACTTCATAATGACAGTGTGGCCCGGTAGATTTTCCTGTTGACCCTACATATCCAATAAGGTCACCGCGTTTCACATGATCACCGCGGTGTGCTTTCACCCGTACCATGTGACCGTATAATGTTTCATATCCGTAACCGTGGTCAATCACCACATGGTTGCCATAACCGTTTGCGGTATTGCCTGCCACTTCAACCACACCATCTGCTGTTGCATAAATGGGCGTTCCCTGCGGTGCAGAAAAATCAAGACCTGCGTGCAATTTTACTGTTTTATAGATAGGATCGATGCGATAACCAAAACCTGAAGCGATACGGTTTAGATCCTTATTGCTCACTGGTTGAATGGCTGGAGTAGCTGCAAGCAATTTTTCCTTATTATTGAGCAGGCCTGTGAGTTCCTTATATGATTGCTGCTGTGATTTTATTCTTGCATTCAGATTTTCTATACTGGAATAAAGTGAGCTGATAAGAGTATAACCACCCATGCCTTCCACCTTTGTAATTTCCTGCTGCACTTCAAGTGCACGTGCACGTGCACTGTCAGGAATCGGCTTTGCTTCAAAAATGCTGCGGTAAACTTCATTATCCCGTTTTTCCAGTTCCGACATTTCTTCCTGGATCGTTTTTACACGTCCGCTAAGTTCCTGGTAACGGTCTGCCAGTCTTTCGTTCTGTGCTTTCAGAATTTTTTCTGCAGGAGAGCCAACGAACTGGAAAGCGAAATAGGAAATGATGATGGAAGTAACAATCGCGGAGGCAAGAAAACCAAAAATGCGCAGCAGCTTTACCCTGAGCGGTGTAACCAGTTTTTCATAGCGAAGCGTATGCGTATTATAGTAATATTTGATTTTCTTCATGCTGGCAATTGGATCTGACTGTGAATTGTCAATAGTCAAACAGGGCCCTTATTCGCTTATTCACTATTGACCATTCACTACCTTTGCTCACCCCGGTAAGCAGGGAAAACAAATATAGTTGCATAAATAGCAAAAATCAACCTTTTATTGTGATGATGACGAGCGCTCAAATCAGGAGTCAGTTTCTTGAATTTTTCCGTTCAAGGCAGCACCAAATCGTGCCTTCGGCTCCGATTGTGGTAAAAGATGATCCTACGCTGATGTTTACAAATGCTGGTATGAACCAGTTTAAGGATTACTTCCTTGGTAACCGAACCCCACCCTTCCCACGTGTTGCAGATACCCAGAAATGCCTTAGGGTAAGTGGTAAACACAACGATCTTGAAGAGGTGGGCGTGGATACTTACCATCATACCATGTTTGAAATGCTTGGCAACTGGAGCTTTGGCGATCCATC
>JBJMLW010000105.1:0-6814 GCA_045805105.1 Flavisolibacter sp.
AAAATGATATTTCCATTACAGGTAGCAGTGTTATGGAGGCTCCGGACGCCCTTCGCGACGTGCAGAATTATTACAATGAAATTGACCGGCCGCATGTAGTGATCAGTCTTCTTACTTCAACAGCGCGTTCGCCAACAGGTAAATTACTCATGAGCGCCAGCAATACTTTTCTGTTTGACGAACCACACGGGCAGGAGCCAAGGGTGATACATGAAATGTGGGACAATAATATGCACCTGATGAAATTCAGTAAAACCATCAGGGCCGGACAAACTTATCGCTTTTCAATTGCCGGATCTTCCATTACATCAGCACATCATGATGATCCGTTGAATGAAGCAGAACGAATTACTATTTATGCAAAGCTGGAAGGACGTGAAAGGTTATTGCGTTTTCACCAGAAGGCATGGGATAGTCTCTGGAAAAGTGATATTGTGATTGATGGTGATCCGCAGTCGCAACAGGATGTTCACAGCATGTTATATCACCTTTACTCTTTTGTGAGAGAAGGAACTGCCTATTCTCCATCACCAATGGGACTCAGCGGACTTGGATACAATGGCCACGTTTTCTGGGATGCAGAACTGTGGATGTATCCGGCCTTGCTGGTTATGCATCCTGAACTTGCAAAAAGTATGATGGAATATCGTTTCCAACGTCTTGAAGCAGCAAAGAGAAATGCCTTTGCAAACGGCTTCAAAGGTGCCATGTTCCCATGGGAAAGTGCAGAAAGCGGGGTGGAAGAAACGCCTGTGTGGGCTTTAAGCGGACCATTCGAACATCACATCACAGCTGATGTTGCTATTGCAGCATGGAATTATTATGCAGTAACCCAGGACAAACAATGGCTTCGTGAGAAAGGATGGCCAATACTTTCTTCAACTGCTGATTTCTGGGCTTCACGTGTTGAACGCAATGGTCCCGGACACTATGATATCAAAAATGTTGTAGCTGCGGATGAATGGGCAGAGAATGTCGATAATAATGCATTTACCAATGCAGCAGCAAAAGCAAATCTGAGATATGCAACAATGGCCGCAAAAATTCTTGGAATCAATCCTGATCCCGACTGGATGGTTGTTGCATCAAACATCCCCATTCTGAAACTTGAAAATGGTATTACGAGTGAACATGCTGCTTATAAAGGTGAAGGCATCAAGCAAGCAGACGTAAACCTGCTGGCTTATCCGTTAAAGGAAATAACGGATCCGCGCCAGGTGCAAAAAGACCTGGAATATTATGAAAGCCGTGTACCCGATGAAGGAACGCCAGCAATGACACAGGGTGTTTTTGCTCTTCTTTATGCAAGGCTTGGCAACCAGGATAAAGCTTTTCATTGGTTCAGGGAAGCTTATGAGCCAAATCTTTTACCTCCGTTCAGGGTGATTGCGGAAACCAAAGGCGGTACCAATCCGTATTTCTCTACAGGAGCAGGAGGTATTCTGCAGGCGATGATCATGGGTTTTGGTGGAATAGATATCACACCCAATGGAATCACACAGGTGAAATCTGTTCTGCCGAAGAGTTGGAAAAGCCTGACTATCACTGGCGTTGGAGCTGAAAAGAAGACTTTCCTGATCAAATAAAAAAACTTATCTTTTGCCTGAATTGGACTGCTTACTTTGAAACGACTGTCTTCCATAATTTTTCTTTTTATCCTGTTATTTAATTTCTGGGGATACAGGTTCATGATCAATTGTCTCCAGGACAAACAGGATGCAAGTCTTGCTTCAAAACTGGATGCAAAACAATATGACGATGCTGACCTTATATCCATTAAAACTGTCCTGAACCTTCCTTACTATTCCAGTTCTTCTTCGTTTGAAAGAGCTTATGGATCTATTGAAGTGAATGGCATTACATATGAATATGTAAAAAGCAGGGTATTAAATGATACACTCGAATTGCTTTGTCTTCCGAATAAAGCAAAAACAGAACTTGAGTCTGTAAAAACCCAGTTCTTCAAATTTTCCATAGACGTCCAGGGAACACAAAGCAATAAGAAAACGCATAGCATTATTAAACCAGGGCTACCAGATTTCGTTCAGGATTTTGTTGTGATAGGCGCAAATATGAATCCGGATTACTTCAACGAATATTTTATTTCAGACTTTTCTCTCATCATGCCAGGACATCTTTCCCGGCAGGAACGTCCCCCGCAGCACATGCAGTTTTTTGTGTAAAAACCTGCATCTGATCATCAATTAAAATACATATGAAGAAATTTATGTTGCTGCTGGGCATGGCAGTTTGCCTGTTTGCCTGCAAGAAAAAAGATTATAAAACTTTCACAAGTAACCCCATGCTTTACTGCAAGACAGTAAAGAAATTGAATGATGTTATTTTGTATAACAACTTTACACCCGTTGTTGCCTCCCGCAATTATGCTTACGCCAATATAGCTGCATATGAATGTATCGCTGCCGGTGATAGTGCTTACCAGTCATTAAGTGGCCAGATCAATCAATTACCCACCATGCCACTTCCGGAAAGAGGTAAGGAAATTGATTTTCATCTCGCATCACTTCTTGCATTTGTCAGGGTGGGAAATGCAGTTACTTTTCCTGAAGGTGTAATGATGGATTATTATAATGATCTGAAAAAAGACGCCAGGTCCGCAGGCATCCCTTCAGATGTATTAAAAAATACAGTAGCTTTCAGTGATACCATTTCTGCTGTGGTCATGAAATGGAGCAAGGGTGATAATTATGCGCAAACAAGGAGTTCAGAAAAATTCACTGTAAAACAGGAAGATGGAAGATGGATACCAACACCTCCTGCATATGCTCAGGCGATGGAACCACACTGGTGTGATATAAGACCACTCGTTATTGATTCGGCATCACAGTTTTTACCACCGCCTGCTCCACCTTACAACATGAAGGATACTGGTTCAATTTATTGCCGGCAGTTAATGGAAGTAAAACTTACTGTTGATAATCTTACACCAGAGCAAAAGCAAATTGCTGATTTTTTTGATGATAACCCCTTTAACCTGCATGTAACAGGTCATATCATGTATGCAACCAAAAAGTTTTCACCTCCTGGTCACTGGATGAACATCGTTGGTATTGCTGCTGAGAAATCGAAAGCAGATTTCGATAAAACTGTCGCAGCGTACACAGAAACTTCCATCGCATTGTTTGATGGTTTTATTGCCTGCTGGAAAGCAAAATATATGAATAACTCCATCAGGCCTGAAACGGTGATCAATAAATATATCGACCCTTCGTGGCAACCTTATATTCAAACACCACCGTTTCCATCTTATGTGAGCGGGCATTCCGTGATATCATCCGCCTCGGCAGAAGTGATGACACATTTCTTTGGTGACAACTTCGCATACACCGACTCTTCCGAAAAAGAATTCGGTATTGAAAACCGTTCATTTAAATCTTTCAGGGATGCTGCTCTGGAAGCATCATGGTCGCGTTTGTATGGTGGAATTCACTTTCGCGCCGACCTTGAACAGGGAAATATGGTGGGAACACAGATAGGAAATTACATCGTTGACAAACTGCACATGAAAAAAGAGAAAGACCAATTATCATTTAACAACTAACAAACTTTTTTATGAGAAAAATATTTTTTGTTTTATTTATCGCATCTTTCTGGAGTCTTCAATCACTTGCACAAGGTTGTGTTGCCATCAGAAGTAATGGAGGCGTGTGTACAATGACAGGCGCGGATGGAAGTCATCAGCCTGCATCATGGGTATTGGGTATCAATAGCCGGTACTTTCGTTCGTTTCGTCATTTTGTAGGCAAAGATGAACAGGAACAACGGCAGGAGCTGGGTAATGAAGTAATCAACCATACTTCAGCAACAGAGTTTAGTCTGGTTCATACTATGAACAACCGTTGGTCTGTTGGCTTATTTGCACCGATCATCGCGAACAAAAGATCATCATGGTACGAACACGATAATAAAAACCGCTACTCTACGCATTCATTTGGTTTGGGGGATATCAGAACCGCCGCGTATTTCTGGACAGTTGACCCTGCAAAGAATTCAAAATTCAATGTCCAGGTAGGATTGGGTGTTAAATTTCCTACAGGTGATTACAAGTATTTAGATTATTTCCACAAGAATGACAGTGTAAAAATACTTGGTCCGGTTGACCAGTCTATCCAGCTTGGCGATGGTGGAACAGGCATTACCACTGAATTCAATGCTTATTATCACATTACAAAATCATTCAGTGCCTATGCCAACGGTTACTACCTCCTCAACCCGCGCGAACAGAATGGTGTATCCACTTCACGTGGAAGTGCAACGCCTCCTGCTAACCTTGTTGATGGAAGTGATGTAATGAGTGTACCCGACCAGTATATGGTTCGTGCTGGTGCAAGTTATAAGCTTCAGGACTGGATGTTCTCAGCTGGTATGCGTATGGAATGTGTAACTGTTTATGACCTGCTTGGTGGTAGCAATGGATTCAGAAGGCCAGGATATGTAATTTCAGCAGAACCTGTTGTGGCTTATAAACTGCACAAAGCACAGATCTACCTCTCTGTTCCTTTTGCAGTAGAAAGAAACCGCACGCAAAGTGTACCGAATAAAATCAAAACAGAGAAAACAGGTGTGTATACACATGGCGACGCCGCCTTTGCTGATTACTCTGTGAATTTCGGTGTATCGTTTGCATTGAAGTAGGTGATAAGTTGATACCTTGATAGGTTGACAGGTTAACCAAGTTGACAGGGATACAAAGAGACATTTGAAGAAACGAATCAACGCATCAACGTATCAACAATTCAACTTTCCAACGTTCTGCCAAATCAATATATTCAATAAAAAGCCGGCACATAGCCGGCTTTATTTATCTTTAATCGATTCTTCATATTTATGAAAAAATTATTTCTTCATTTACTTTTCAGCCTTTTATTATTATCCGCTAATTCACAAACTGCCACACCGGATAAACTGTGGGGACAGCTTTTCATTGATGTACAGACGAAGCGTGTATTTCCGGATAATAAAACCTTTGTAGACTGCACACCGAAGTATGAGCCATCTGTGATTCTTAAAAAATATAATTCGGAAAAATTAAAAAGGGGTTTTGACCTCAAAAATTTTGTACTTAATAATTTCAATGTTCCTGTTACACCGGATGTAAAAGTAAAAGAAGGACTTTCCATTGTGGAGCATATTGAAGATTTGTGGGATGTTTTGACGAGAAAGGCAGATCAAACAGAAAAATATAGTTCACTGTTACCCCTTCCCGGTGAATATATTGTTCCCGGTGGCAGGTTCAGGGAAATCTATTACTGGGATAGTTATTTTACCATGCAGGGCCTCGCTGTCAGTAACCGTTATGACCTGATCGAAAAAATGGTAGATAATTTCAAATACCTGATTGATCATTATGGTCATATTCCAAATGGTAATAGAAATTATTACCTGAGTCGTTCGCAACCACCATACTTCGCGATGATGGTGAAGTTGCTGCAGGAAAAAAATGGAGACCAGGTATACAGAAAATATTTTTCTTCCATGGAGAAAGAATATGCTTTCTGGATGCAGGGTACTGAAAAGTTAAGCAACGCACAGGCATATCGTCGCCTTGTAAAAATGCCTGATGGATCTATTCTCAACCGGCATTGGGATGACAACAATGCGCCGCGACAGGAATCGTATGCAGAGGATGTAAAAACAGCAACACGATACAAGGGGAAAGACGGAAATGCCTATGTGAACCTGCGTGCAGCTGCTGAAAGCGGATGGGATTTCTGCAGCAGATGGTTTGAAGATACACTGCACATAAAAACAATTGAGACAACTGACATTGTTCCTGTTGACCTGAATGGATTATTGTATGCATATGAAAATGTTTTGTCAGATGCTGCAAAGTCTTTGGGACAAAATGCCAAATCGGATAATTACAAACAGAAAGCGCTAAAGAGAAAAGTTTCCGTATTAAAATATTGCTGGAATAAAAACCTGCATTACTTTTTTGATTACGATTTCAAACAAAAGCATACAACCAATAAATGGAGTATAGCGGGTGCCATGCCTTTATTTACATTTCTTGCAGACCCTTTGCAGGCCGACCAGGTGCGCACACAAATTGAAATGAGGTTTATCAAAGATGGCGGCGTTGCTTCCACTTTATATCACACAGGTGAGCAATGGGATGCACCGAACGGCTGGGCTCCTTTGCAGTTTATTGCAGTGAAGGGTTTGCTCAATTATCATTACGACTATGTGGCCGGTACAATTGCCCGCCGCTGGATGTCATTGAATGAAAAAGTTTTCAATGCAACGGGTAAGCTGTTGGAGAAATATAATATCGAAAACATCAACCTGGAAAGTGGGGGAGGTGAGTATCCAACACAGGATGGATTTGGCTGGACTAATGGTGTTTACCTGGCGTTTCACCAGTTGTTTAAGAAAGAATAAAGCGAACCCTGCAGTTAATTTAAAAAATATTTATACAATGGTGCAACCAAATCATTGCGATCCTGCATCATTGTCTTGGTTTTTCATAGGATATTGGATAAAAATTACGAGGCTGGATTTCTATCTGGCCTTTTTCTTACCCTTTCCTCCCGGGGGTGATAAACTTAGAACTGGTCTTCTCTTTTAGTTCCTTCTATCCAGCTTTTCCGTATGGAGCGTCCAATACTTCTCATTTCACCTTCCAACTTCCACTTCGATATTCGATATTCGTTATTCGATATTCATTATTTAACCTTCCCGCCATGTCTTCTACAAACCTCAACCGCGCTCTCGGTCTTCGCTATGCCGTTGTTGTTGTAATTGCCAACATCATTGGTTCCGGGATCTACAAGAAAGTGGCTGTGATGGCTTC
>JBJMLW010000106.1:0-7128 GCA_045805105.1 Flavisolibacter sp.
AGGAAGTGAAGTTGAAAATCCGTTTACATATACCTCTACTGTATTCCACCCTTCAGGTTCAACAAATAACTGGTGACGTTCTCTGTCTGCAAATCGATTGATCTTATCTTCTATACTTGGACAATAACGCGGTCCTGTTCCTTCAATTCTACCAGTAAACATGGGGCTGCGATCAAAGCCAGTTTTTAAAATTTCATGAACTTCTGCACTTGTATAAGTAATCCAGCAGCTCTTTTGGACACCAGGTTTAGTTGATTCAAGGAAAGAAAAGCCAGTGATTTCTTCATCTCCTTTTTGTTCTTCCATTTTAGAATAATCAAGCGAGCGGCCGTCAACTCTTGGGGGGGTACCAGTTTTTAAGCGTTCGCTTTCAAATCCAAGTGTAACCAATTGTTCAGTAAGCCCCATTGCAGCACGTTCTGCTATTCTTCCACCACCAAATCGTTTTTCACCAATATGTATAACCCCATTTAAAAATGTTCCGTTGGTAAGAACAACCGTTTTAGAAAAAATTCTGTGGCCCTGGCCTGTAATCACTCCCTTTACTCTGTCATTTTCAATAATCAGGGTTTGAACCATATCCTGATAAAATGAAACACCTGTCGTTTGCTCCAGTAATTCCCTCCATTTTTGGGCGAATAGCATCCTGTCGTTTTGAGTTCTTGGACTCCACATGGCAGGTCCTTTTGATCGATTCAGCATCCTGAATTGAATCATTGATGCATCACTCACCATGCCTGAGTAACCTCCCATGGCATCTATCTCTCTAACGATCTGACCCTTTGCTATACCTCCCATTGCCGGATTACAACTCATTTGGGCTATGGTTTGCATATTCATTGTTATCAAAAGAACTTTTGAACCCATGTTTGCAGCTGCAGCGGCTGCTTCGCAACCTGCATGACCAGCCCCAACAACAATTACATCATACTCCGGAAACATGCTGCAAAATTACACGGATGTTCCACGGGGAACATGTTAAAGCCGTGTTCCACGTGGAACATATTTATTCAGGTATTTGTTTTCCTGTTGCTTCATGATTTTCTTTTCCATCTTCGTTTTGTCCGAATAGCCGCATAAATGAAGAGCGCCATGAAAAATAACCCGGTAGAGTTCACTTATAAATGACACCTGGAAAACTTTAGAATTTGCTTTAATTCTATCTATACTTATATAGATATCTGACATAATTGGCTCACCGGGCTGATGATAGTAAAATGTGATGATGTCTGTGAGTGTATTGTGTTTTAAATATTTCTGGTTGATTCTAAGTAATTCCTTGTCAGAACAAAAAATATAATTTACCTGTTCTACTCTTCTTCGCTCTTCTTTAAAAATCTGAAGAATAAATCTTTTGAGTTTCTGACGGCCTGGTAAATGAATTCGTCCAAATGGGAAATGAAAGTATATGAATTGTTTTTTGGACGTCATATTTCAAAAATCGTAAACACCATAAGAATCATTGCAATAGTTTTGATTTTTGTGCAAATGAAATTATCAGATTTAAAGTCGGGTCAACGTGGAACTATTGTTAGTTTTCAAAGCTCAGATATTGGATTAAAACTGATGGAAATGGGTTGTATTCCTGGTGAAGAAGTAATTGTAGAGCAAATTGCTCCTTTGGGTGATCCTATTTCTATCAGGGTGGCGGGGTATTCCCTTAGCCTGAGAAAGAATGAAGCAAACCAGATAATTATTGAAGATAAATCACTGTAAATCAATTAGTTAATGAAGATAGGGTTATTTTTCGGTTCATTTAACCCCATTCATAACGGTCACCTGATTATTGCGAGTCATATTTTAAATGAAACTTCTCTTCAGAAAATATGGTTTATTGTTTCTCCTCAGAATCCATTTAAAGAAACGAAACAACTCCTGAACGAATATGACAGGCTTCACCTGGTTCAGAAAGCTATTGAAAATGATATTCGTTTGAAAGCAAGCGAAATCGAATTTTCTTTACCTAAACCATCTTATACTATCCACACCCTCGCCTATCTTTCTGAAAAATACCCAGCCAATCAATTTACTTTAATTATGGGTAGTGATGGATTTCAGAATCTGGGAAAGTGGAAAAATTCAGAAGTTATTATTAGAAACTATCCCATCATAATTTATAAAAGACCGGGATTTGAAATTAGTAATGACCAGGGCGCCAAAATTGAAGTGATGAATGCACCATTACTGGAAATTTCGGCTACCCATATCCGTAAGTTAATACAGGATGGTAAATCAATAAAATACCTTGTGCCTCCTGCTGTTGAGGAAGAAATACTTGCAGGCAGCTACTTTAAAAATATTTAAAGCAGGTAACCTAATAAAAGACATACAAGTACGATCAGTGGTGATGCAACTCTTGTAAACTGCAGCAGGAGAAAAGTAGCCACAATTACTGCCATATTCATAAAACTCACCATCCTCGCATCAACAAGTGAAATATCTTTCATGATATACAAGGTGGATGCAAGCATGATTCCAACTACAGCGGCATTAATTCCTTCTAAAGAACGGTATACTACCGCATACTTTTTAAGGTTATTCCAGATGGGAAAAAAGAAAAGTACAAGAAGGGCACTTGGAAGAAAAATTGCAATGGATCCGATTACACAACCCATTACCTGCATTGAAGTACCCCGCTCCTTTAATGCCATACCACCGGTAAATGATGCAATTGAAAATACTGGTCCTGGAATGGCCCGAACAATACCCATTCCCGTAGTCATTTCCTCCTTATTAATTTCAATGGCATTTTTGGCAACTTCCGGTTTTTTTTCTCTGAGAATTTGCGGACGTACCGAAAACTGCTCATACATCATTGGCATTAACACGTGTCCACCTCCAAAAACGAGGCTCCCCATTCTATAGACATTTTCAAAAAGACTTATAGGTTTCCGATTCGGCCAGTCATTTTTTCTTGCCATTTCACTGAAAATTCCAGCAGAGATAAAAATAAAAGCAAAAAGCCAGATGTTCCACCATTTGATCTTGCTGGGCTTTGTTTCAACTTGCGGAATTCTCTTATGACTCAGGTTCGTTGCAAATCCACCCAGGACGATCAGCAAAGGGAATATCCATGGTGTTTTGAAAAAGAGGTAAGTAGCAAGGCTGCATAGCAGCATGATGACAAGTGTAATTGGATTCTTGATTGAAACATCAAAGGCCATGATGGTAGCGAAAGCAAGAAAACCTACAGCCATTGATGGAATAAATTTAAAAATGTCAGTATGCAGTGAGCTTTTACCAATGTATT
Organism: Flavisolibacter sp.; assembly: GCA_045805105.1. Lineage (GTDB taxonomy): Bacteria > Bacteroidota > Bacteroidia > Chitinophagales > Chitinophagaceae > Flavisolibacter. The sequence goes on from JBJMLW010000106.1 coordinate 3,251, forward strand.
CCAGGAGAAAGGAGAAAGCACCCATTAAAAAACATGCGGGAAGAATCCATATAATTAAAGTAACAACTGCCAGTGAAACACCGCCCCTTTTATATCCTATTAGTGTAACAGTCTGGGTAGACGAAGCGCCTGGTAATAAATTACAGAAGCCATTATACTCAAGCAATTCCTCCTTTGTAACATAAGGAACCTTTTGAACAAACATCTTCATCATCATGGCTACATGAGCCTGAGGTCCGCCAAATGCCGTGATACTGTAAAGAAATACATTTTTTAAAAAGGGAATATGGCGATGCATCATGGCAGGATAAATTTATAGAAATCATTTAAGCATTTGTCACATATTACAATTCTGAAAGCCTGTAGGGATATTATTAAATCATTCCATACATTTAAATTAACAAACCAACTCATGAAAAAATTAATACATCTGGTACTTCTAATGTGTTGTTCGGTGGTGTTAAATGCTCAGCAGAAAAATGAAACAATAGAAAAAGCAGCAGATAAAATTGAATCAAAATGTATTGCATGGCGAAGAATCGTTCATCAGAACCCGGAACTTGGAAATCATGAGTTCAAAACCGCCAGGATGATTGCTGATCACCTGCGCTCTCTTGGCATGGATGTACGTGAAGGTGTTGCAAAGACAGGTGTTGTTGGCATTCTGTCAACCAATAGACCCGGCCCGGTCATAGGTCTCCGCGCAGATATAGATGCATTACCTGTTACAGAAAGAAATAATTTACCATTCAGGTCGAACGCGAAGGATACTTTTAATGGAAAAGAAGTTGGAGTCATGCATGCCTGTGGTCATGATACACACGTAGCTATGCTCATGAGTACGGCGGAAATCCTTGCCGGAATGAAGAACCAACTCGTAGGAACAGTAGTTTTTATATTTCAACCTTCAGAAGAAGGTCCGCCATTAGGAGAAGAAGGAGGAGCACCCCTGATGGTAAAGGAAGGTGTTCTTGATAATCCAAAAATTGATGTAATGTTCGGGCTTCATATAAATGCACAGACCAATGTGGGAAGAATTGGTTACAGGGAAGGTGGAATCATGGCAGAATCAGACTGGTTTTCGATAAAGATAAAAGGGAAACAGACACATGGTGCCGATCCCTGGCTCGGAATTGATCCGGTAGTTGTGGGTGCACAGATCATCAATGGACTTCAAACGATTGTAAGCAGACAAATGGAATTGACAAAAAATGCGGTTGTTATTTCCACTACAATGTTTCAGGCGGGTGTACGTCAGAATATAATTCCGGAAGAAGTAACTCTTTCAGGTACCATTCGCACACTTGATAAGGAAATGCGTGATGAAGTCTGGTCGAAAATAAAAAGAACAGCTGAAAATATTGCTGCAGCTTCAGGGGCAACGGCAGAAGTACAAATTGATGCAAAGACAGGAATTACGTTTAATGATCCATCACTTACAAAAAAGATGATTCCATCGCTCATGAAGGCAACTTCTAATGATGCTTTCATTATTGATGCGCAAACCGGTGCCGAAGATTTTTCCTTCTTTGCTGAAAAGGTTCCATCACTATATTTCTTTGTTGGGGGCACGCCAAAAGGAAAGGATGCAAAGAATGCACCTGCACATCATACTCCTGATTTTTATGTAGATGAAAGTGGAATGAAAACAGGTATCAAGGCATTCTGTTACCTGGTAACGGATTATATGAATATGCAGACAAATAAAAGTTTAAAGGGAACAGTAAAATCTTTTTAGATGAAATGGTTCATTTTATTATGCATCACTGTATATGGATTCCTGGATGTTCATGGTCAAAAAACAGACAGGAAACTTGAAAGCGAAATTGAAAAAGCAATCGGAGGATTTAATGGTAATGTTGGCGTTTATGTAAAAAACCTGCACAATAATAAAATCGTATCCATTAATGCCGATACTGTTTTTCCAACAGCAAGTATGGTGAAGGTTCCAATTCTGATTGGAATCATGGATAAAATCAGCAAAGGAGAACTGGACTATCACCAGGTTTTGACTTATCGTGATTCACTTCTTTATGCCGGCGTTGATATTTTAGGTTCCTTTAAAGACACTGAACATATTGAACTTGGAAAAGTAATGATGCTGATGCTTACCATGAGTGATAATACAGCAAGCCTATGGCTCCAAAGCCTTGCCGGAACAGGCACAAGAATCAATCAAATTCTTGATAGCCTGGGTTTGATTTCTACAAGAGTTAATTCAAGAACCCCTGGTCGCGAAAATAACCGAAGTGAATATGGATGGGGCCAGACAACCCCCAGGGAAATGGCAACCCTTTTCGAAAGAATATCCAAAGGTGAAATAGTTAATGATCAATATAGCGCCCGGATGATTAGATTACTTGGAAGAAATTTCTGGGACGAGCAGGCAATTTCCCAGGTGCCCGCCGATGTTTTTGTTGCAAGCAAGAATGGAGCTGTTAATGAAAGCAGAAGTGAAGTGATGTTTGTTTCCGGAAGAGGAAGCAGATACATTTTTTGTGTTTGTACAAAAAACAATAAGGACCAGAGCTGGAACAATTCAAATGAAGCCTGGGTGATGACCAGGAAAATTTCAAAACTTGTATGGAATAGATTTAATTAATGATTCATGCAAGTACCTGGTATGCAAACAGGCTCATAATGTAAGCGATTCCTGTCATGTAAATAAACTGTATCACAGGCCATTTCCAGGAACGCGTTTCCCGTCTTACAATAGCCAGGGTACTCATGCACTGCATGGCGAACAAATAAAATATCATCAATGAAATTCCGGTAGCCAAACTAAAAACAGGTTTTCCATCTTCCCTTTTGGCCTTTGCCATCTTATCCCGAAGTAAAAGAGACTGTTCATTATCACCAACACTATATAATGTAGCCATGGTTCCTACAAAAACTTCCCTGGCAGCAAATGAAGTAACAAGAGCAATTCCAATTCTCCAGTCGTAACCCAGAGGGCGGATTGCAGGTTCAATACTTTTTCCAATGATACCTGCATAAGAGTTTTCAAGTTTCGCCGCCTTGTAACCTGCATGTTGTTCTGCTGTCAGAGCTTTTTCATTCCTGAACTGGTTTTCAACAGCAGCCATTCTTTTAGGAGGGCCATAACTACTCAATGCCCAAAGAAGCAAACTGATGATCATGATGATTTTACCGGCATCGGTTACAAAAATTCTTGCCTTGTTCACCATTGTTTGTCCTACATTTTTCAATCGGGGGGAGCGGTAGGTAGGCAATTCAAGAATAAAAAAACTTTTTTCATTAATGCGGATAAACCATTTAGCAATAAAAGACACCAAAAGGGCCATCAACAATCCCAATAGATACAATCCCATCATAACAAGTCCCTGTATCCCGAGAAAACCAAAAATGTAATGATTTGGAATAACAAGGCCGATGAGGATAGTATATACCGGTAGTCTGGCAGAACAGCTCATCAAAGGTGTAATCAGTATAGTCAGAAGCCTTTCCTTCCTGTTTTCAATGTTGCGGGCACTCATAATTGCCGGAACTGCACATGCAAAACCACTGATTAATGGCATAACGCTTTTTCCATTCAGTCCAACTGTCCGCATCAGCCGATCGGTAAGAAAACTGATTCGTGCCATGTATCCACTGTCTTCCAGCAGGGTGATCAACCCTAAAAGAATCATGATTTGTGGAACAAAAATCAGGATCCCGCTAAGGCCTGCGAGTATACCATTTATCAAAAGATCACTCCACCAGCTATTCTGCAAAACAGACGAAAACCATGAACTGGTGAATGAAAAAGCCATTTCAATCCAGGTCATAGGATACTGCGCAAGCCAGAAAACACTTTGAAAAAGAATAAATAAAACAGCAAGAAGAATCAGATAACCCCATTTCCGATGAAGAAGCAC
>JBJMLW010000107.1:0-3291 GCA_045805105.1 Flavisolibacter sp.
AAATGTTCCGGGGTACGCCCTGCTTTGCCATCCTGGTTCAAGGCCGATAAAATCAAGGGGATATCCTTTTTCTTTGAATGCATCTGCCTCCTGTTTTACTTCTTCCGAAGTGTATAACGATTTTACTCTTTGCGTAAAACCAAGTCCCCACCGCGGTGGTAATACGCCTCCGCCATTGAACAGGTTGAACCTGCGCACTGCATCCAGTGGTGTTGGTCCGGCAAAAACATATACTTCCACGCCTGCTGCAGGAACAAGTATTTCAACTGCATCTGAATAAGGACGCGAGCTCCATGTTTTATCAGTATTACGATCTTTTTCAACAGGAGGATTCTCACTATCCTTACGAACGCCACTCCCTGCATACACGTTGAGATATCGCGCCGAATTTATAAACACGCCATACCCCAATGAAGAAACATAAAATGGTGTGGGCGCATGCGTGCGTCCATTGTCTTTTCCTCCATAATGATCAACATGCAGCTGGAGAATTTTTCCGCGCTGGTGTACAGTTTGAAAATTTAATCCGAATCCATAGATCTGTTCTTCTCTTTGGAGGGGAAATCGTAAATAGGTTTTATTATCCTGGATGCTTCCTGAAATATCATTTGCAGAAAGTGGAAATTTTGATTGAACCATTTTGTTGAGTGCCTCAACATTTGGCAAAACACCTGATGCTTTTAAAAGGTCATATGATTCCGGAACACCTACTGTTCCTTTCCATACACCAGGTACCACTTCTGTCCAGGTGATCTGTGAATGCACTTTCAAAACAAATAGCAGGCAGAGAAAAAGAATAAATTTTTTCATCATCAGTTTTTAGTCTCCGGGATAATGGTATATGTTTTTCCCTTTTCAGTTTTGAATTCAATCACATTCACCTGAGGATCTATGATTTCATTAAGTGAATGGCCTTTTGCAACCTCATATTTTACAGGTCCATACCCTGTGGTGAGCGGATTGATCCCATTAGTTTTTATTGAGGCAGTTTCAACTACTCTAACAGGCATGCTTGTACGCAACCTGCATAACCCACCAATGTTCGAAACAATATGTGCCTGTGTCATCTTACCCTCTTTCCATTCCATACTCACAACAAAATTTCCGCGAGCTTTTATTCCTTTCACTGAACCATTTTTCCATGCAGCCGGAAGAGCAGGAAGCAGACTGATATTACCATCATGACTTTGCAAAAGCATTTCCGTAATACCTGCAGTAGCTCCAAAATTTCCATCAATCTGGAATGGCGGATGGGCATCAAATAAATTAGGATAGGTGCCCCCACCACCCATCGTTTCGGATTTAATGTCAGGGTTCATGTAATTGAATGCTGCCGTAAGAATTTTATAAGCATGCTCCCCATCTTTCAGCCGCGCCCACCAATTGATTTTCCATGCCATCGACCATCCCGTACTTACATCACCTCTTTGTATCAGTGTTTGTTTTGCTGCAGCTGCCAGTTCGGGTGTAGATGATAATGTGATCTGGCTTCCCGGATACAATCCAAATAAATGCGAGATATGGCGGTGCTTGTCGTTGGGATCATCCCAGTCGCCATACCATTCCTGCACCTGACCATATTGGCCTATATGAAAAGGATATAATTTATCTTTTGCTTTTTGCAATTCATTTCGGAATTCAGGATACAACTTCAATTCATCAATCGTTCTGATCAGGTCTGTAAACAATTCACGAATGATGGACATATCCATTGTGGATGCCAGTGACAACTGGTATTCCTTTCCATTAATCTTTATTGTGTTTTCAGGTGAGGTGGAAGGATTTGTAACCAGGTAACCGGTTTTTGGATCCTCAATGAGCCACTGCAACATAAATTCTGCTGCTCCTTTCATCAATGGATAAGCCGTATCTCTTAAAAATTTTTTGCTCCCGGTAAAAAGATAATGTTCCCACAGGTGTGTACACAACCACGCTCCTGCCATTGGCCATGCTGCCCAACGTGCCTGCGACCGTGGATCTTTATCGTATCCTCCCGGCGGAGATGTTTTTGCCCACAGGTCAGAATTATGATGCGCAATCCATCCTTCAGTGATGTTGTAATTTGTTTTTGCTGTAACCCGACCATTTACCGACAATTCTTTTATAAAATCAAATAGCGGCACGGCACATTCCGAAAGATTGGTGTTCTCTGCCGGCCAGTAATTCATTTCGGTATTGATATTGGTGGTATAGTTACTGCCCCATGGTGGTTGTACCTGATCATTCCAGATCCCCTGGAGATTTGTTGGTCGTGATCCCGGCCTTGAGGAAGAAATCATCAGGTATCTTCCGAACTGGTAATACAGAACAACCAGTCCATTGTCGCGCTGGTTCACAAAATTTTTCAAACGCTGGTCTGTTGGAATTTTTGATGCATCATGATCTTCTTCCAGGTTCAGTGCAACCCGATTAAATAAAAACTGATAGTCAGCAATATGATCGCGTTTTAATCTTTCATATGATTTCTTCATGGCATTATGAAGAATGTTGCGGGCAATGGGTGAAGGATTGATGCCATTCAAACCAGGCGACTGATTAAATCCGTTAAAACTGGTTGCTTCCGAAAGATAAATGATTGCGGTATCTGCATTACTTACCCTGATTTGATTACTGTCCTTTATTACTTTACCATTTGTAACGATTTTGATACGTACTTCGAAATTCATGCCTTCGCCATTCCATGAATCGTAAACAACCTGGTTGGGTTCCGCTTCCCGGTTGGCAACATATTTTGGTGCTTTCCCTTTCAGAACAATTGCATCATTGCTTTCAACAGATGTGCGGAACATCAGTTTGCTCGTAAGGCCTGCTGAGAAATTTAGCGCTCCTTTTTTATCAGCGATAAAACGGATGACCAAGATTTTATCCGGGTGACTTATAAAAGATTCACGCAGGTAAGTAATACCATTGATGGTATATTTTACAGAGGATATGGATTTACTGATGTCAAGGTCGCGGTAATAGCTGGTCGTTATCGTGTCGTTCAGATAATTTCTTATCCACAGGTCCGCAAGCGGAAGATATCTTGCTGAATAAGGTCCCTGCATTTTTTTCCATAATACTGCCGCACTATCATAATTGCCTCCAAAGATCAACGCGCGTAATTGTGGAAGGTATTTAGCAGCATCCGGATTATTACCCGGAACGGGTGCACCAGACCATAGTGTGTTATCATTGAGCTGGAATCTTTCTGTTGCAATTCCACCGAAAACCATCGCACCTGTCTTTGCATTTCCCAATGGCAAGGCTTCTTCCCAAATGGAGGCAGGACGATCATACCACAACTTCAAT
>JBJMLW010000108.1:0-2073 GCA_045805105.1 Flavisolibacter sp.
TCAGCGGATGGAATTTTGGGAGGACAGAACTGGACAAACAGTATGCGCGCAAGGGGATCAAAAAATGAACAACTGATCAATTTTCTTACCGTTGGTTATGATTTTCTTGATGCGATGGGAATTGAAATGAAGGAGGGAAGAAAGTTCTCAAAAAATTTTCCTGCTGATACCATGAACTATAAAACCAACTTCCAGCTTGACCAGACCATTGGAAGTGTGGTATTGAATGAAACAGCAGTAAAAGATATGGGAATTACTTATCCGGCTGTAGGTAAACAAATTATCTGGGGAACAGATGGCGATACAACATATTATCTCAATATCGTGGGCGTTGCAAAGGATTTTCATTTTACATCATTAAAAAACCAGATCAAGCCATTTGCATTTGTTACCAATCCAAGTCGCCAGTGGAATTTTACCGTCAAGCTGAGTGGTACAGACATACCGGGCACACTTGCCATGATAGAAAAGGAGTGGAAAAAGTTTTCACCGGAGCGCCCCATGGAATATAATTTCCTTGATGAAACATTTGCCAGGCTTTACCAGGCTGAAACAAGATTCCAGAAAGTATTTATCAGTTTAGTGATTCTTGGCATCATCATCGCGTGTCTCGGCCTCCTTGGACTGGCAACATTCGCTGCGCAGCAACGGGTGAAGGAAATTGGTATCCGCAAAGTTCTTGGCGCTACCGTTTCAAGTGTCGTGACCTTGCTGTCGAAAGATTTCCTGAAACTGGTACTGATTGCATTCCTGATTTCACTTCCAGTTGCATGGTATGCTATGAACCAATGGCTACTGGACTTTGCTTACAGAATTGAAATCAGGTGGTGGATTTTTCCTTTGGCTGGTTTGATTGCGTTGATGGTTGCTTTTGTTACCATCAGCTTCCAGGCATTCAAAGCAGCTGTTGCGAACCCGGTGAAGAATTTAAGGACGGAGTGATTATCGTGAAACGTGAAACGTGAGACGTGAATAGAGAATCGTGAACAATGAGCGCGCAGCTAAATCAGACATCACAAATCAAAAATCAAAGATATCATTTATGTTTTTCCATCAATTAAAACAAATCTTCCGGGGGTTGTGGCGCTATAAAAGTTTCACCATTATCAATTTTCTTGGCTTGTCAATAGGTATCGCTGCCATCATTACGCTTTACCTCATCTCCACCTATGAAAAGCAATTTGACCAACTCCATTCTGATTCGGCCAACCTGTACCGGGTTGTGAGTAAGAAAGACCGTAATGGTAAAACAGTTCAGCAGGCTACAGTGCCATACCCCTTGGCAACCTTTCTGCGTTTGGAAAATCCGAATCTACTGGCTACACAAATACATTTCGATAAGGATAAAAGCATCCGGATAGATCATCAAACACCTTTTGAGGAAAAGAACATTGTATTCGCTGATTCTCTTTTTTTCGAGGTGATGGATTACAGTGCAATAAAAAATTTCTGGATCCGCGGCAATCCAAAACAGGCAATGAATGGGCCCAACCGTGCCGTGTTGACTGAAGCGACAGCACAACGGTATTTCGGTAACCAGGACCCTGTTGGCAAAACTTTCAGGCTTGACAATAAAGCAGACATTGAAGTAGTGGGAATTGTAAAAAATATTCCAGCAACAACACATCTCCCTGCCAACCTGTTTATTTCGTTCGCTACACTGAACAAGGATTTCATGGCCGGCATCAATATGGATAGTTGGGGATTTATCAGCAACGGTTTCTGTTATGTAAAGTTACCTCCTGCTGTTAGCACGGCATCTGTAGAAAATTCACTGGCAGCAGTTGTAAACAAACATGCTGAAGAGGAAAAAGATAAAAAGGAAAAATTCAGCCTGCAAGCAGTTTCAGATATACATTTTAATACTGCGTACGAAGATTCCAATCCGAATTACACCATCAGTCGTCAGTATCTCAGAATGCTTTTATTACTGGGCGCATTCATCATTCTCATTGCCTGTGTTAATTATATTAACCTCTCCACTTCACTTGCCTTTTCCAAATCAAAAGAGGTTGGCATCCGTAAAACCATTGGTGCTTCTAAAAAGCAGCTGTTCTTCTTTTATTTTCTCGA
>JBJMLW010000109.1:0-5230 GCA_045805105.1 Flavisolibacter sp.
CAGCATCCTTACTACTCATGACGGAGAAAAACAGGATTATCGTGTATCGGCAGTGCTTAAGGATATTCCTTACAATAGTGTAACAAACCTGATCGGTGATACGTATTCCGTTTACCTGCCAACTGAGGGTAATCGCTATTATACCGGAGGTGATCCTTCTCAATACTGGAACAGTGCTTATGAAGTTGGCATGATTGAATTGCAGCCTGGAATATTTCCAAAAGACCTGGAAAAACCTGTCAGGCGCCTCCTGGAAAAAAATACGGCGGAAAACTTTTATAAAAACCTGTCTGTTGAACTTGCACCTGTTAGTGATTATTATCTGAATGACCATAATGGTGCCGTAAAAAAAATGATTATCATCCTTTCCATTGCAGCAGGTTTCATTCTGTTGATGGCGGTGATCAATTTTGTGAATATTAATATTGGCACCTCATCCTACCGTATAAAGGAAATCGGACTTCGGAAAGTTTTTGGCGGAGCGAAAAGGCAACTGGTAATTCAATTTATTACAGAAGCCTTGCTACTTACAGTTGTAGCAGCCATTTTTTCCATGATCGGGTACCAGGTACTACGTTCTGCTTTTTCACAGGTGCTGAATACACACCTCGAATCTTTTTTTGCTTTCAGCACCACAAATTTTATTTATTTCTGTTGTTTGATCCTGGTTACAGGTCTTATAGCAGGTATTTATCCGGCATTTGTATTAAGTTCTTCACGGGTAGTGAATGCTGTAAAGGGAAAAGTTGATACGATAACTGGTGGATTGATTTTAAGAAAAGCAATGCTTACTGTACAGTTTACACTCGCTATTATTGTTTTCATTTGTGCGCTCACAGTATCGCGCCAGGTGAACTATATATTCAACAAAGATATTGGATACAATAAGGAGCAGGTGATGGTGATTACAGCTTTTCCCAAGCAGTGGGATTCTGCCGGAACGAATAAAATGATAAACATCAGGGATGCACTTTTACAGGTACCACCAGTAAAAGATGCCTCTCTTTCATTTGAAATACCGGAAAGAAAGCCACCCAATAGCCTGGAATTACAATCAATCGATCATAATAATCAAAAAGCAATGATTGCGTCCTGTGCAATTGACGAAAATTACATTTCAACATATGGATTAAAACTCTTAAGTGGTTCATGTTTTTCTCAGGGAGGAGGATATATACCAAACCAGGTAGTGCTGAATCAATCGGCTGCCAGAGTATTGGGGCTCACCTCTGAATCTTCAGTGAATGCACGACTAAAAATATTGTCTGCAAATGGCGACGGACCAGTGATCACTGTAGCAGGAGTAGTAAAAGATTTTAATTACTCCAACCTCCAGGAGGCAGTTGGCCCTGTTGCTTTTTTTCATGTACGTGATTTTACATCATACCGGTATCTTTCATTAAAACTCAATACTTCAAATACTGAGCAGAGCTTATCACTTATCAGGAATAAATGGAAAGATCTTTCACCCAATGCTCCTTTTGAATATACATTTATGGAAGATAAATTTAAATCTCTGTACCGGTCGGAACTTCAATTAAAGAAGGCGGCGGATATTGCTACCGTGCTAAACCTGATAATTGTTTTTCTTGGCATATTCGGTATTGTAACATTCACCCTCCTGAAGCGAACAAGAGAAATTGCAGTGCGGAAAGTTTTGGGCGCCGACATTAAAAACATTATTGCCTTATTTGTAAAAGATTATGCATGGCTTATGTTGCTCGCGAATATTATTGCCTGGCCATTTGCATTTATTATCACTAAAAAATGGCTGCAGGGTTACGCTTACAGAATAGATGTTGATCTGTCGCCTTACCTGATTGTTTGCGGATCGCTTTTCATGGCTTCTTTTATCATGATTTCCTTGCAATGCCTGAGGGCAGGTTTAGCAAACCCAGTGAAGGCACTAAAGACAGAATGAACGTGAAAATTCCGGGGAAAAAGCAAAAAGAAGAAGAAGAGAAAATGAAGACTAAAAATTTTTTAAAAATCATCATGAATTAAAAATTTCATTGTGGATGTACAAAATGATTTCCTGCTTCGCGATAAGGTAATTGTAGTTACAGGCGGTACTGGTATTTTGGGTGAAGCATTTATCAATGGTATTGCGTCATCAGGCGGAACAGTCGGCATTCTTGGCCGCAATGAAAAAAAAGCAAATGAACGTGCACAAAACATTGTAAGGAAAGGAGGGAAGGCAATTGCATTGATTGCAGATGTTACAAAAGAAGACCAGCTTCATAAAGCAAAGGAATTAGTTCTCCGGGAATTTGGAAAGATTGATGGACTCGTAAATGCTGCCGGAGGAAATATGCCTGGTGCGGTAGTAGCACCCGATCAGAATATTTTTCATCTGAATTTTGGCGCACTAAAAGAGGTAATGGACCTGAACCTGTTTGGAACGCTCATCCCTACTCAGGTTTTTGGTGAAGCCATAGCCATACAAAAAAAGGGAAGCATTGTAAATATTTCATCCATGGCGTCACAACGGGTGATTACAAAAGTATTGGGATACAGCATGGCCAAAACGGCAATTGACTGTTATACGAAGTGGTTTGCAGTTGAAGTTGCCCGTCGTTATGGTGATGGCATTCGCATGAATGCAATCGCACCGGGATTTTTTCTTACTGAACAGAACAGAACACTTCTTACGCAACCAGATGGATCGCTTACCGAGCGCGGTACCCTTGTTGTCAATCACACGCCATTTGATCGGTTCGGCAGTCCTGATGAATTAATCGGTGCACTGATATGGCTGTTAAGCGATGCTTCGAAATTCGTAACAGGCGCTATCATTAATGTTGATGGCGGCTTTTCGGTATTTGGCGGCGTGTAAAATTATCCGGAAGTGAGCCGGTTCAAATGGACCAAAGCCCCTTATAAAGTTAAGTATTGAATGAAGGGTGATTATTATCGGTATATCATAATCATCAACGTTCTCCCTTCAAGGCGTTAGGCCTTCATAGCAAATCTCTACCTTAGCCATATGACAGTGTTCTACCTCGCCGGTATTATCATCACCTTCTTCCTGGCAGGAGTTTTACTGAGCAAAAAAAATAAGACTGCAGCTGATTATGTTCTCGTAACATGGCTGTTCATCATCGGTTTTCATCTTTTTCTTTTTTACTGGCAGATCACGGGTGAAGTTTATGATTATCCTTACCTGCTGGGAATCCAGGTGCCAATGCCTCTTTTACACGGTCCTTTGCTTTACATCTATACCAGAACAGTTACACGAAATCATTTTTCCAGGAAATACTGGCTGCATTTTCTTCCGGCTGCTATCACTTTTATTATCCTATATAAATACTTTGCACTTTCAGCTGCAGAAAAAATTTATGTTTATAAACATGATGGTGCCGGTTTTGAAGGATATTCAATTGCCATCCTCATTGCTCTAATCATATCCGGCTTTTCCTATGTTGTTCTTTCCTTTTATGAACTCAGACAGTACAGCAAAAGAATCAGTGAAGAGTTTTCTGATACCGAAAAGATCAACCTCAACTGGCTGCGTTACCTTATTTGTGGCATCCTTGGCATATGGCTCACCATTTTCATTGATGGTGATGACTGGCTGATATATGGAGCCGTCGTGCTGTTTGTTATTTTATTGGGTTACTTCGGTATACAGCAGGAAGGAATTTTTACGCAAAGGCGTGATCAAGAACGGGAACCAGGTGGAAAGCAGGAGTTCTCATTTCAGGCCATTTCAGAAACAGGTCCTATTATTAAGGAAGACATCCCATCTAATGTTCCTGCTGTTTCCGTGGCATCACCGGTGCGCTATAAAAAGTCAGCCCTTCAAAAAGATACTGCCAGTAAAATTCATCGCGATCTTTCTATGCTGATGCAATCTCAAAAAGTATTCAAACAGGAAGAGCTTACCCTTCCTCAATTGGCCGAAATGCTTAACGTTCATCCTAACAATCTTTCGCAGGTGATCAATACTTATGAAAACAAAACCTTTTACGATTATATCAACACCCTGCGGATTGAGGAATTCAAGGAGCTGGTTCAATTACCGCAAAACAGCCGGTATACCTTGCTTTCCCTGGCGTTTGAAGTAGGATTTAACTCAAAAACATCATTTAACCGGAACTTCAAAAAAATAACAGGTCAGTCCCCTAGTGCTTATTTAAAAGAAGCCAATGTTGAACTATCTGATTAAGCCCATAAATCCGCAAACACTGCCTCACGTTTGACGTTTCACGTTTGCCGTTTCACGTTTCACGACTTTAACAAGTGCCACCTTATAACATGGGGCGATTCCAGCTTTGTGCCGGCTCATATTTGCCAACAAAAAAAATCATGAACCGCAAAATCTTCTACCTCGCCTTTCTTTTTTTAGCGGCTTTGACACTCAGCTGCAAAAAAGAATTCAGTCCCAACGATCCTGGCGCACTTGTCCCAAAAACGGTTGAGCAGGATCCTACACTTCTTTCCATTTCTGTCAACAACACCCAATTGCATGCAGAGGCATTTGGCAACCCCGATGACCCTATGGTGGTTTTCCTGCATGGTGGTCCGGGTGCCGATTACCGTAATGGGCTGAATGTAAAAAAACTTGTTACCAATCATTATTACGTTGTGTTCTACGATCAGCGTGGCTCGGGGTTATCGCAAAGGCAACCGAAAGACAGTTATAATCTCCAGTTGATGCTGGATGATCTTACTGCCGTAATTCAGCATTTTCGCAGTTCACCCACACAAAAAGTTTTTCTCTTTGGGCATTCGTGGGGGGCGATGCTTGCTGCTGCGTACCTGAATAAATATCCGGTTGCAATCAGTGGCGCCATCCTGGCGGAACCCGGGGGCCTGAACAAGCCATTGCTGGATGAGTATTCAGAAAAAAGCCGAAGGATCAAATTGTTTGAAGAAGCTACAAATGATGCTTTGTATCCCGACCAATTCCTGAATGGAGGCGTGAATGATCATGAGATCATGGATTATAAACTCGCATTGTCATCATCTTTTACTTATGCAAAAAATAATGTTGAAGGAATTGAAGGTCCTTCTCCATTCTGGAGAAACGGGGCTGCTGTGATGAAAAAACTTTTTGAGATCGCCGATGCAGAAGGTTTTGAGCAACTGGCAGCGGCAGTAAAAACAGCGTTTAACCAGACTTTTTTTAATAAGGACACGAAACAATATGCGAGTGGAAGCCAGGCTGCCAATGCGATGGCTGTATTTATGAAACTGGTAGATCCGACAGACAAAGAGGCTGTTGTAG
>JBJMLW010000110.1:0-10094 GCA_045805105.1 Flavisolibacter sp.
CTTACGGTCCGCATACACCTGGTGGCTGCACCACATGCAAAGGCGCACTTACTATTTCAGGAAGCAGCATTACCAGAAATGTTGCCTATTATATTGTTGCACATGCATCGAAATTCGTTCCACCGGGGTCTGTGCGGATCGGAAGTAATAATTATAATTCCATTCAAACCGTTGCCTTCAAAACTCCCGCAGGTAAAAAAGTATTGGTTGTGGAAAATGATGGAAGTACAACTGTTACTTTTAATATCAGGTATAATGGTAAATGGGTAACGCCAACATTATCTTCAGGTGCGGTTGGTACTTTTGTATGGTAGATTGCATTCATCCCGGAGACACCGTGAACATGGAGCTTTACGATGTTTCTCTATGTTCCAGTGACTCCGTGGATCAAATTTTCAATTTTCATTTCTCAATATTCAATTGTCAATATGAAACATTTCCTTTCCGCTTTAATAATTGTACTCGTATTCTCATGCAGCGAAAAAAAGGAGTCAGCAAAAACACTTGCCGCAACAGACCAGGATTTCAATGTTGACGGCAAACAGGTTCTGGTTTACACCACTGCCGATACAGCAAATTACCGGCTCACGCTCACTGATACACTCACCTTTGCCAATTTCGGTCAGCCAAAAGAAACACAACCATGTGTATTCATAGATCCGTCAAAAAATTTCCAGACATTCATTGGCATCGGTGGCGCACTCACCGACGCTTCGGCAGAAACCTTTGCAAAACTTCCCAGGAACAAACAACAGGAATTCCTACAGGCATACTACGATCAGCAGAAAGGCATCGGATACACGCTAGCACGCACGAACATCCACAGCTGCGATTTTTCAAGCGATATGTATAATTATGTTTCCGATGGAGACAAAGACCTTAAAACCTTCAATGTAGACCACGATAAAAAATACAGGATACCATTTATTAAACAGGCCATCGCGGCAGCAGGTGGCAAGCTCACATTATTTGCAAGTCCATGGAGTCCGCCGGCATGGATGAAAAGTAATCACGACATGCTGCATGGTGGCAAACTCCTTCCGGAATTTTATCAGTCATGGGCAAATTATTTTGTAAAATTCATCCGCGCCTATGAAAAAGAAGGAATACCTGTGTGGGGTGTTACTATCCAGAATGAACCGATGGCCACGCAAACATGGGAATCATGCGTTTTTACAGGAGAAGAGGAAAGAGATTTTCTGAAAAATAATTTAGGTCCAACCTTTAAGAAAGAAGGACTCGGAGATAAAAAGATCATCGCCTGGGATCACAACCGCGACCTGCTGTACCAGCGGGCCAGCACAGTTCTGAATGATCCGGAAGCAGCAAAATATGTGTGGGGCATCGGCTTTCACTGGTATGAAGACTGGAGTGGTGCCGACCAGGTATTTGAAAATAACAAACGCGTATCGGAAAGTTTTCCGGATAAAAAACTGCTGTTTACTGAAGGCTGCAATTCTCCTTTCAACAGGGCAAAGGTGTACGATTGGGCCCTTGGTGAACGATATGGCCGGTCGATGATCAATGATTTTAATAACGGAACCGTTGGATGGACTGACTGGAATGTTCTGCTGGATGAAATGGGCGGACCAAACCATGTAAAGAATTATTGCTTCGCGCCACTTCATGCAGACACAAAAACCGGTGAGCTGATTTATACCAATGCTTACTATTACATTGGGCATTTTTCTAAATTCATTCGACCAGGTGCCAAACGAATTGTCAGCGCTGCCAGCCGAAGCCCATTATTAACTACTGCCTTTCGCAATGAAGATGGAAAGACGGTTGTTGTTGTGATGAATACTTCGGATAAGCCAATGACGTATTTTCTTTGGTTAAATGGTAAGGCTGCGGAAACAAGGGCACTGGCGCATTCGATTAATACATTGGTTTTTTAAGAAAAGGAATTCGGGAAACGGAATTCGGAGTTTGGGTTTTGCCGAATTCCGAATTCCCTTTCACTGTTTTTCCTTTATCTGTAGTTCCCTGTATTTGCCGTTTTTCCCCTAGATTTGATGAGCATTGCGAGAATGATTGCTCCCTCCCAGATCAACAAGCTTATCAACCGGATTTCCTTATACGATGATGCTGTCGCATACAAGGAACTTTTTTTATTATATCATGCAAAACTGATCCAGTTTTCATCTCTCATCACAGGCAACCGGGAATATGCAGAAGAAGTTGTTTCAGATGTTTTCCTGAAATTCTGGAACAACAGGAATAAACTTTCACGGGTGGACAACTTTCATCTCTATGCTTACATCGCTACAAAAAATCAATCCCTGAATTATCTCCGGAAGATCAATCGTGAAAAAGTTTTTTCACTGGATGAAATGGTCATAGAATTCAAAAGTCTTTATTACGATCCCGAGCAATTGATGATCACTGCTGAAATGTTCAACAGGATCAGGAAGGCTATTGATATGCTTCCGCCGCGGTGCCAGCTGATATTCAAACTCATTAAGGAAGATGGACTGATGCACAGGGAAGTAGCCGAACTCCTCAACCTTTCACTGAAAACTGTGGAGAACCAGATGACCATAGCTTTGAAAAAAATCGGGCAGTCTATTGAATTTGTTCCGCGTAAGTCATCTTTTACGTAGAGAAACTATTGATCCTACGGGGAAAAACAATCACTGATTAATACAGATTAAAGCTCCTGTTTGGCTGCAACAGTTTTTCCAGATGGATTGACATACAATGTCCTTTTTATGAACATCTTCGGCCGACGGGTCCCCTTTATTTATTTATACTCTGATTTGCGTCGGGAGACCCGTCGGGGAAGAATAAAGTTTGATGTGCGTCGGAAGACTCGTCTGTTAAGTTTGATTTTGTCTTGGAAAAACAATAGTCCCCTTCTTTTCAATTCTTCCCCGACGGGTCTCCCCAGTAGGGTTTAAACTTAAATGAATTTAACGGGGGACCCGTAGGTGTGATGAATGATGTTACTTGGTAATAACACAACATAAGATACTCTGTAATTTCCATTACTGTCTCCGACGGGTCCCCTTAATTTATAGAGATCGTGATTTGCGTCAGGAGACCCGTCGGTGAACAATATTTGTTCCGCGATTGAATTTGTTCCGCGTAAGTCATCATATACATGATAAATATTGTCTGGGCCAGACAAATCCAATCACAGATTTATTAGGATTAAACTGATTTCACTGATGGGTCGTTTACATGTATCATCTTCCACCCCAGTTGTTTTATTAACCAAGCGTGAGATCCGTCGGTGAAGCGTCTCGCAGCTCGAAGCTCGTAGCGCGAAGCATCTCGTAGCTCGAAGCT
Organism: Flavisolibacter sp.; assembly: GCA_045805105.1. Taxonomy (GTDB): domain Bacteria; phylum Bacteroidota; class Bacteroidia; order Chitinophagales; family Chitinophagaceae; genus Flavisolibacter. The sequence continues at coordinate 3,292 of JBJMLW010000110.1, forward strand.
CGTAGCGCGAAGCATCTCGTAGCTCGAAGCTCACAGCTCGAATCGCGAAGCCCGCAGCGCAAAGCTTTTTTCACTTCTTTGGGGGTCGTTCCCATTTTATCTGTCCTACTTTCACTACGCTGCTATGTCGCAAAACCGATTCTGGTACCTGCTTGCTAAAAAGTTGTCGGGCGAAGCCCTGCCTGCGGAGGTAAGCGAACTCGAACAACTCGTAAAAGAAAACCCCGACTGGGTTTATGCAGCGGAGCACATTGAAAGTCTGTGGAAACTCAAGGCCAATGGCTATGACCCGCTGGATGCAGAACTGGCCTTTGCCCAACACCTGGAGCACCAGAAAAAAAACGGCCTTAACCTCTCCCACCTGGATACACCGGTTGATGAAATAGAAGAATCAATTCCACACAAAACCAATAAGTTGCGCAGCTTTTCACTTATATTGATTGTCTTAGTGGCAATTGCTGGAATTATCTGGAAGACAAATAGTGGAAAGCATACAGATGCCGTTCCTTTGAAACATGACAGTGAAGTATCAACAAGGCTGGCAAATAAGACAAAGCTCGTTCTCCCAGACAGCACAATTGTCTGGCTGAATTCAGGAAGCAGGTTAACCTATAATGAACAGTTTGGAATTGCTCAACGCAATGCTACCCTTAGCGGTGAAGCTTATTTTGAAGTAAAGAAAAATTCAATACCTTTTATCATTCACGCGAACAATATTGAAATTAAAGTTTTGGGAACCATCTTTAATGTAAAATCGTATCCCGACGATAAAACCACTGAAACCACACTGATCCGCGGGCGGGTTGAAGTATCACTCGACAAAAGGCCCGGACAGAAATTTATCCTGAAGCCTAATGAGAAGCTGATAGTAGCTAACGACATGGAAGAAGTTATCACGCCGCTTGCCTCACAGAAAAAAGAACCCATGGTGGTTCTCAGCAGCCTTACTCATAATAACGATGATAACATCATTGAAACAGCCTGGGTGAACAACAAACTGATCTTCCAGGATGAATCGCTTGAGGATATGGCCAGGAAAATGGAACGCTGGTATAATGTTACGATTGAAATACCCAATGAGAAAATTGCACGGATGCATGTAACAGGTACCTTTGAAAATGAAACGGTAAAGCAGGCACTCGATGCTTTACAGATTGCATTTAAATTTAATTACAGTATACAACAGGATAAAATAGTCATTACCGAATAACCAGCCTATGCACAACTTTACCAACACATCATGATTTTCACCTGGTCAGCAACCCGACCAATGAAAAATTAATATTAACTTATAACATTTAATAGAATGAAAACAAGAGGAAAATCGATTGCTTATCTGAGGCCTCCTTTATTTGTAAAAATCTCGCGGATTATGAAATTAACCTGTGCACTGATGCTGCTTTGCTGTTTGCACGTATTTGCAGGTGGACATACCCAGGACAGGGTAACCCTGAACATGCAGTCGGCAGATTTGAAAAAAGTACTCACGGAAATTCAAAAGAAAACATCTTACCGTTTCCTGTACAACCAGGCGTTAATCAGCAACAAACCAAAGGTTGATGTCCGCGTAACGAATGAGGAAGTAACCGATGTACTGAATACCATTTTTGACGGAAATGGTATTGGTTATAAAATTCTCGACAACAAACTGATTGTTCTGAAGGAAACTGAAAATGGCACTGCCATTGAAGTTGCAGATATCAGAATCACCGGACGTGTTACAGGGAGCGGCGGTGAAGGTTTGCAGGGCGTGTCTGTTACAGTAAAAGGAACCAACATCGGAACATCCACCGATGCCAATGGTAATTATAGTATTACAGCGCCCGATGGAAGCACTACACTGGTGTTTTCATATGTAGGATATCAAAGCCAGGAAATTTCCATAAATGGAAGAAATGATATCAGCCTTTCACTTACGGCTTCGAAAAATACAATGGATGAAATTGTAGTGATTGGATATGGTACGGCAAGCAAAAGAGACCTTACCGGTTCTATCGTAAAGATCTCCGGTAAAGAAGTTGCCGACAAACCAAATTCCAACCCCATTTCATCACTGCAGGGTAAGGTTGCAGGACTTTCAGTAGTCAACTCTGCACATCCCGGACAGGAGCCAGACATCCGCATTCGTGGAACGGTAAGTATCGGACAGGTGCATCCGTTGTATGTTGTTGATGGAATTTTCCAGGATAACATCAATTATCTCAATCCGAATGATATCGAGTCTATTGAAATTTTAAAAGATCCTTCATCACTTGCCATCTTCGGTGTTCGCGGTGCTACCGGTGTTATTGCCATCACAACTAAAAAAGCAAAAGCAGGATCTGTTGTCATCAACTTCAACACCAGTTATGGATTTAAAAAACTGGTTGATAAAATCCAGATGGCCAATGCTGAAGAATTTAAAACACTCTTCGCACAGGAAAGAGCCAATAACGGAATTACCACTCCATTTGATTACACGGGGCTTGATGCCAATACAGACTGGATTGACGCGGTTACACAAACCGGTCATTTCAGTAACAATAACCTGAGTATATCAGGAGCCAGTGACAGAAACAGGTTCAGCTTTGGTGTTGGATATACCGTTGACCAGGGAATTATCAAACATGAAGAATTGCAGCGGCTGAACGTTGCCCTTTCAGATGAATTCAAGGTAAACAAGGCAATCAGGATTGGCGTGAACGTTATTGCTTCCCGTCAGAAAAATCCTTATGATGCTACATGGGTACTCGATGCCGCACGAAAAGTAATGCCGCAGATTTCATCAGGAACAAAAAATTACCGTGTTACGAACCCATATAATGCAAAGGATACACTGAATATGGACATGTATTCTCTACTTGATGTAGGCCTGCAAAATTCCGGCGTCATTAATCCTTTGCTTCAGCTGGAAAATACATGGAACAAATCAAAGAGTGTGGAATACAGAACTGTCGGAAGTGTTTTTGCGGAATTGACATTCCTGAGAAACTTTACATTCCGTTCTACACTGTATGCGGATATGAGTACAGTGAATGCAAGAAACTACACTCCATTGTACTATGGTTACAATCCAAGAACAAACCAGCCTGAATTGTATAGCCAGAAAACATCAGTTACCGAATCAGATCAGAACTGGAGAAAATACCAGCAGGACCATGTGCTGACATTTAAAAAGAATTATGGCGGACATGGTATCACAGCAACGGGTGGCTTCACTACTTATTATTTCGGAAACTTTAACCGGTATGCAAGCTCCAGCCAGGCTACTGGTCCGGGTTCGCTGGCCATTCCAAACGATCCAAGGTTCTGGTATATCAGCAATGGTTTTGAAGATCCAAAAAGTCTTACTTCATCTTCAGGACAAAGCGAGTACTCAACAGTTTCATTCCTTGCAAGAGCCCTGTACAATTACCAGAACAGGTATTTCCTGAATGCTTCATTCAGGGATGATGCTTCTTCAAGGATCCCTGAGAAGAACAGGCACCAGAAATTCTGGGCCATCGGTGCAGCATGGGATATTTCGAAAGAAGGATTTATGCAGGGTCAGCACTTGTTTGACTTCCTGAAACTGAAAGGTTCTATTGGTGTCCTGGGTAACCAGACCGCATCAACACTGGAAGGTCAGACACTGAATTATCCTTTTTATCCTGCTCTCGTTGGTGGAAGTGTAGCTGTCTTCGGATCGTATGTTTATTCTGCAGCAAGAAAGCAATACATTCCAAACCCCGATCTGAAATGGGAAACTGTAGCTGCCCAGGAGATTGGTGTTGAATTGAACATGCTAAGAAACGCACTACATTTTGAAGCAAACTATTTCAATAAAACAACCAAAAACCTGATGACTTATGTCAGCAGGGGAACAATCGGTCTTGATGATGAACTGATCAACGGTGGCAGCATCCGCAACTGGGGTGAAGAACTGACTGCAGACTGGACAAAAAGTTTTAACCGCGATATGACATTGAATATCGGTGGCAACATTACTTTCTTGAAAAATGAAGTGGTGAGTCTTTCTGAAGACCTTCCTACGGGTGTTCTCATTAGGGGATCACAGAATAATGGAAGCGCGGAAAGCAGAACCCTTCCAGGATATCCTATTGGTTCTTTTTATGGATATGTAGTAGAAGGTATTTACCAAAGCCAGCAGGATATTCTAAAATCACCTTTGGCTTCTTCCCTTGGTGCTTACCGTCCGGGTGACTTTAAATTCAAAGATGTAAATGGTGATGGAGTAATTACATCAGACGACAGGACTGTTATAGGAAACCCTACGCCGAAGTTTACTTATGGTACATCTGTAAGCTTCACCTTCAAAGGTCTTAGCCTGGATGTGGACATGGCTGGTGTTTATGGAAACCAGATCTTCAGAACATGGGGATCTTTGGAATCTCCATTCCAGAGAGTAAATTATGCCGGTTTCCAGAGAGATGCATGGCATGGTGCGGGAACATCCAACTGGGTACCATTGGTAAGCCAGGGCGACAGGTTTAATTATAATGGTTCAACGTACAACATTGAAGACGGAAGTTATTTCCGGATCCGGAACGTTCAACTGGCCTATACTTTTGGCAGAGATATGATCTCAAAATGGAGGATGACCAACCTTCGCATATATTTTAACGTACAGAATCTGAAGACGTGGAAGAACAATTACGGATATACAGCTGAATTTGGTGGCGATGCTACTTCTTTCGGATATGATAATGCCGGTGGTGCACTTCCAATGGTTGGAACTGTAGGTCTGAACGTAAACTTTTAATTCTTAATTCAGTTACATGAAAAAAAATAGAATCATTACCTGGACACTGCTTCTGGCTTTACCGGCATTCTTTACGGTAGCAGGATGTAAAAAATTCCTGGATCGCAAGCCATTGACAGCAACATTGGAAGACCTTAACCAGGGCGCACTTGAAGGAAGAATCCTTCGACTTTATTCCGACCTCAGAGGTTATGCAGGATTTTCCCTGCTACCCTGGATGGATTTCCATAGCATTCGCGATGACGATACCCAAAAAGGAAGTGATGCCAATGACGGCGCCGAAGTTGTTACTGAGTTTGATACTTATCAGTATACAAAAGACGATTGGGCTCCCAATACTTATTGGAATGATCACTATGCTATGATCAACAACGCCAATGATGCAGTAGCGTATGCCGATTCACTGAAACTGAGTGATGCGGTTTCAAAACGCAATATTGGTGAGGCCTGTTTCTTCATTGCTTATTCTTATTTCGAGCTGGTAAAAACATATGGAGATGTTCCGTTGTTTAAAAAACCAATCAGGTCTCCACAGGATGGCCTCAGGGATAAATCTCCTGCATCAGCCATTTATGCATTTATTGATTCCAACCTGCAGGTTGCAGCTGCATACCTGCCGCTGACAAGTAATGCTTATGGTGGCAGTTATCCCGGAAGATTGACAAGCGGTGCAGCAAAAACACTGTGGGCACAGACGTATCTGTTCAGGCAAAACTGGGCGCAGGTAGTTGCTTTGTGTAACCAGGTGATTGCTTCCGGTCAGTACGATCTGATGTCAGACTTTTCCGACATCTGGAGAGATGCAGGTGAAAATGGAAAGGAATCAATTTTTGAAATGCAGGCATATGTTGGTCCGGGTGCTGCATCAAACAGCGCACTCGATTATGGATCTGATTTTGGAACCAGCCAGCAGGTTCGCCGCAATGGCGCACCACTGGAATGGAATCTCGGATGGGGATGGGGAACTCCAACAGATAAGCTGGTAACAGACTGGCCATCCGATGATCCAAGAAAAGATAAAACCATTTTATATTCAGGACAGTCGGATGGTGGTCCTTCAAAAGGTGGTTTTGGTGCAACGCTACCGGCGTACTCCAATCCATCAGGTACCGGTGGACTTGCACAGAAGTACTGGAATAAGAAATTGTATACAGGCAATGATCCCGCAATACGTGCATCAACAGGTTATATCAATAACAATGGTGCGGCACGATGGATCAATCACAGGATTTTCAGGTATGCAGATGTGCTGCTGATGCTTGCAGAAGCATCCAACGAACTGAATGATGGCGCTACTGCTGCAGCAAACCTGGAAAAAATCAGGAACCGTGCAAGTGGAAACCTTGGGCCATCCCGTGCTATTGTGGTACCGATTCCTTTCACCAGCCAGGCGCAGATGCGAACGGCTATTAAAAATGAAAGAAGGTGGGAACTGGCACTCGAAGGTTTCAGGTTCTACGACCTGGTACGATGGGGTGATGCTGTATCTGTTCTCGGTCCATTGGGATATACCAACAGGGCACGGTTTTATCCGATACCACAAAAAGCAATTGATCTTTCAGGAGGTGTGTTGAAACAGAATCCTGAGTGGTAATAATTTTTATACTGTAAATGAATTGATATGAAAAAAATAAATTTAAAGTTGTCATTCTTTCTGACAGCAGCAATTGTTTTCGGCGTCGCTCTAAGCAGTTGTAAAAAAACAAGCAGACCTGAACTCGGGGCTTACGATGAGGATAAAGTGGTAACGCCTACAACACCCCTTCGTTTTTTTGTAAACTTTGACTCTGTTACAACAGAAGATAAACAAGTGAACATCAGGTTCAAGGATAGTATTTCGGGATATCCAAGCTTCTTTCCTGATAACTCTATCAAAGTAATCCCGGGCGTTCATGGCACCGCTTACCAGGGAAACCTGGATAAGAATTTATCTTATGTCAATACAAACGACTGGGGTAAATCAACCAGCTTTACTGTAGCTTTTTGGGAAAAGAAAAGTGGCATCAATAACAGTGACGCAGAATTTGTATTCAGCATTCCTTCTTCTGCTGGCCACTGGAGC
>JBJMLW010000111.1:0-2640 GCA_045805105.1 Flavisolibacter sp.
AAGTTGGTGGTTATTATGTCAGGTTGACCCTCCAACCATTGAAATGCAGGGGTCTTGACGAAGTAATTACAGTTTCCAAAATCAAAAATTTTAAACCAGGTCATTGTTGATTTTAAAATCATAAATCGTAATTCATAAATCATCATTTATAAATTGTAAATCGTAATTCGTAATTCGTAAATTCTTTCGGTTATCCGGTTTAATTTTAGGGCAATGAAACAAATTCTTTTATTCGGTGCCGGAAAATCTGCTACTGTTTTGATCGATTACCTGCTCAGTCATGCAGGTGCTGAGAACTGGTTCATTTCAGTGATTGATGCAGACCTGAAAGGGGTGCAGAAAAAAGTGGGAACTTCTCCACATGCGCGCGCGCTTTCGTTTGATATTAACGATGCTTCTGCCCGCGCCGGATACATAGAAAATGCTGATATCGTGCTTTCCCTTTTGCCTCCGGCTTTGCACATACTTATTGCAAAAGATTGTGTCCGGTACAGGAAAAATTTGATCACAGCTTCTTATGTTGACGAGGCAATGAGATCCCTTCAGGAAGAAATAGAAAGAAGCGGTCTATTGTTTTTATGCGAGATGGGCCTGGACCCCGGTATCGATCATATGAGCGCCAAAAAGGTAATTGATGAAGTGCATGAGAATGGAGGAAATATAACCTCTTTTGTTTCTCATTGCGGTGGCTTGGTTGCTCCGGAAAGTGATAACAATCCATGGCATTATAAGATCACCTGGAATCCAAGAAATGTGGTCAATGCAGGCAAGGCCGGCGCTATCTTCAAATTGGACGGTGAAATTAAAGAATTGGAGTATGAAGATCTGTTCAGGCAGAAAAGATTGGTTTCCATCCCAAACCACGAAGTGCTTTGCTGGTATCCAAACCGCGATTCACTGGGTTATATTAATACTTATGGCTTGCAGAATTGTTCCACCTTCATACGGACTACACTACGGCATCCGGATTTTATTTATGGGTGGAAAAATGTTATTGACCTGAAACTTACCAGCGATCAAGGTCAATATGAGACCGATGGTATGACCCTCGAACAGTTTTTCAAACAGCATATGGATCAAAATGGTTTTAGTGAATGGCTGGGACAAAGGCTGCATGAACAATTCGATTCTACTAAAGACCTTTTGTCTGAACTGGTAAACCTGGTGGAAATGGAACAAAAAGCGGCTGATAAAGGAGTAGATCCGGTTGAGGAATTTTTGATGGTGGATGATAACGGTGCTTTGAAAGAAGTTGATATTGACGATTTGAAGATCAATGCCGCCACTACCCTTGCTGATAAAATGCACGACGCAAGCCTCACCTTGAAGCAATTGTTTTATTTAGGCATGGATGACCAGGAGACTGTGATCAATAAAGGGTCTTGCAGTGCAGTAGATGTACTGCAGTTTTGTCTCGAAAATAAACTGGCTTTGGAGCCTGGCGACAAGGACATGATCATCATGCAGCATGAATTTGAGTACGAATTGAATGCAGAAAAAAATAAATTGACCAGTACATTGATTCTTAAGGGTGATAATGACACACATACTGCCATGGCCAAGACAGTAGGGCTTCCAATGGGCATAGCAGCCAGGTTGATTTTGAACGGATCTATTAATATGACCGGACTGCATATACCCATCCATCAGGAAATTTACCAGCCTGTATTAAAAGAGCTGGAATCATATGGTATTGTTTTTAATGAATTGAAACAATGATCATGAAGCCAAAGGTTACCATAGAAGAAGCCGTACAAAAATTAAATCAGGAAGAAAGTCAGCGATTCACCTTACTCATGGAGCATGGTTCTATGCAATTGGAATATTATGCTCCAAGAGGTTCTGACCCTCAAACACCCCACAAAAAGGATGAATTATACCTGATCGTTTCAGGAAGCGGTTATTTTAATAGAAATGGCATCCGCGAAGAATTCGGATGGGGAGATGTCTTGTTCGTACCTGCAGGCATGATGCATCGTTTCGAAGATTTTACGGATGATTTTGCCACCTGGGTCGTTTTCTACGGACCCGATGGAGGCGAGTAAGCAGTCGGATGTCTATAGTCGTTAGTCAACCGAATATCCTAAAAACCATTTAGCTTTAAACTTCTTATTCTTTCTTTCAATTCTTTCATCCCCTCCGTTGCCGGCTTTTCAATGGTTGTAAGATTGTATAAGGATGAGGTATAAGGGATTTTTTTATCCACTATAAATTTGGGAATTGGCCAGGGTGCATAATTCACCAAACCGGCTGCCGGATATACAACCAGTGAGGTGCCAACAATTAAAAATATTTCAGCAGATTTAGTGATGCGGATAGCTTCTTCCATCATGGGTACGGGTTCTTCAAACCATACGATATGCGGACGTAGCTGCGCTCCATCTTCTGCCATGTCTCCTAATTTTATTTGGGAATCAATGGGATAAATCAGCTCCTCATTTTTTTCGCTGCGCATTTTCAATATCTCACCATGTAGATGTGTTACTTGCTTTGATCCAGCTCTTTCATGGAGATCATCAATATTTTGAGTGATAATTTGTACATCGAAATCATCCTGCAATTCTGCCAGCGCATAGTGAGCGCCATTTGGTAAAGCTTCCTGTACATTCTTGCGGCGCATGTTGTAGAATTCAAGAACCA
>JBJMLW010000112.1:0-3648 GCA_045805105.1 Flavisolibacter sp.
GAGCACTGGTACGGGATTTTATGTAAGGGAGTTTGACCTGATAATCACCAATGAACACGTGGTTGCAAAAAACGCGGAAGTAACTATAGCCGGACGGTTGTTTGATAAGAGACTTGCGCGTGTTTGGTACACAGATAAAAAACATGACCTTGCTTTTCTTGAGCCGCCAGCCGATGTGCAGATCCCGGTTGTAAAGCTTGGTAAGTATGAAGATACAAAGGACGGAGATGTTGTTGTTGCTATTGGGCATCCATTCGGATTGAATTATACTGCTACGCAAGGTGTAATTTCAAAAGTTGACCGTATACGCGATGGTGTAAAATATATTCAGATCGATGCGGCTATCAATCCGGGTAATTCCGGTGGACCACTGGTGAATAAGGAGGGAGAGATTATTGGTGTCAATTCATTTATCATTAAAGGCGGCGACAACATTGGTTTCGCACTACCCGCGAGTTACCTGAAAGAAGCGCTTGACCTTTATTATCCTCACAGAGGAGAACCTTCAACCCGCTGTCACAGCTGTAATCATCTTGTTTTCCCTGCAAATATTGAAGCAACAAAGTATTGTCCTTATTGCGGAACAGAGGTAAAGCTTCCGCAGCTTCCCGAAAAGGAAGCCAAACCTGTTGGTATTGCTAAAACAGTTGAAGAGATTCTCAGGGAACTTGGAAAAGATGTGAAGCTTGCGCGTGATGGAAATAATAACTGGAGTGTAAAAGAAGGAACAGCCAAAATCAAGATTAATTATAACCCTGATAATTATTTTGTTGCGGGCGATGCCTATCTGTGCCAGCTCCCATCAGATATGGCCCAGATCAAGCCACTTTACCAATTCCTTCTGCATGAAAATTATAAAATGGACAGTCTTGTTCTGAGCTGTGTAAAACAGAATATTGTTTTATCGTGCATCATGTACGATCTGGACATGACCAAGGAAGCGGGAATTGAAATGCTTCGCGATCTTTTCCAGAAAGCGGATTATTATGATAATTTACTGGAAAAGGAATTCGGATGTCTGGAGTTACTTGAAGAATGATTTTTGAACAATTGAAAAGCAGGTGGACACAAGGAATTGAAGTGTAACGTGTTTTGTGTGCATCCATGGTTTATCTAACAGAATGACCTTACAGAAAAAATACCTTAATAAAGAACAAGCATTACAAAAACTAAAGCAATATTGTGCATACCAGGAAAGAAGTCATTCCGAAGTGAAAAAAAAATTATGGGACCTTGGCGCACATAAAACGTTTCATGACGAGATCATTTCTAAACTGATTGAAGAAGACTACCTGAATGAAGAACGTTTTGCGAAAGCTTTTGCAGGTGGAAAATTCAGGATGAAAGATTGGGGCAGGAAAAAAATTCTTTATGCCCTGAAGGAAAAAGGGGTAAGTGAATACAATATACGCAAGGCGATGAAGGAAATAGATGAAACCAATTATGATGAAACGCTGTACCAGCTTGCACGGGAAAAGTATGATTTACTGAAGCACGAGCAATACCTGGTAAGGAAGAAAAAAACACAGGATTACCTGATGCAAAAGGGATATGAAGCTGAAATGGTGAGAAAGGTGCTGGACAAAATTGCAAAGTCTTAGGTGTTGATCGGTTGGTTTGGAAGTTTGCGGTTAAATAATAATGCGCGTCAATGTTTCTGAATTATTGGAGACAATTGTTTGATTTATTTATGTAAGAGTGTGTGAGAATGTGAAAATTCAGATTGATCAGCGACTCTTACCCTTTGCGGGGCCCTCCCTCCCCCGCCTCCACCACCTTGGTTTTAATGTTGTAAAAGAAATCACAGGAATCGCCTTACTTCTTTTAAGTAACACGATCTGTTATTCCAAAACAACAGCCAGGCTTCTAAGCTAATTTCTTCCCCGAAACGGATTCTAATATGGTATACCAATAAGTCAAAAATAGTTTGCAATAAATAGAAATCCATGTGAAAAAGACCAATAAATAAAGGGAAAATGCACGGATCAATTCTGTTGACTATGCATTTGCAATGCAATGTCCTCTGCAAGGTTAATTATGTAATTATCCATAGTTCTGCCAAGAGATAGCATCCATTTCAAAAATAATCTCACCCTGTGAATCAATTCCAGTTTGTTTCCACCCCGACTTCCTATAAAAAGTTTCCGCCCTTGTGCCTGCTGCTGTGGTAAGCCACAACGATGCAGAATAATTAGAAAAATACCAGTTCAACATTTCGGTTTGCAATTTTTTTCCAATACCATTTTTTTCTTTATAAGGATCTACAAAAAGAGCCCAGATGTTTTTTCTTTTGGTGTCAATAATAGCAAAACCGAAAACCTTTCCTTCTTCTTCAAACAGCCATCCTTTTCCGCGTGTTTCTAAAAATTCGTTATAACTCGATTCCGATATAAGAAGCGGATTGGATAAAACATTTTCCTTCACCGACATCCTGATGCGATGGAGAGCAGGAATGTCTGCAATCGTTGCTGTCCGTACCATTCAGTTTGCTTGTTACTGGTTATTGACCTTGCCCCGGTATCCGTATAAAGCGACTGCAGGCTAGTGAATGATTATTTTTTTATTGAACAATTTATTATTCGTTTCAAGTGTTACAATATAAAGTCCTTTTGGAAGAGAAGGGAGTTGAATTGATGTTGCAACTGAAATATTTTCAAGCTGTTTTTTATAAACGATCACGCCACTACCATCAATAACTTTTAATGACACTTTCATGCCTGTTGCAGCTATGTTGATGATCCCATCAGCAACAACGGTTGGATAGATATATACTGAACGCTCATTTTTGCCCGGTACTTTGAGAATGGTTGAATAACGGATGCTGCCATTGTCGTCTTCCATTTTCAACCTGTAAAATAATCCGTTGTCGGTATTAATATAATGCCGGAAGTCATAATCGCTACCGGAAGCATTCCGCATTGCCATGAGCTGTCCGGCAAAAATAAAATTCCGTCCTTCAATACTATATTCAACTACAAATTTTGCTGTTCCCTGCTCCGATGATGTTGACCATCTGAGCTGATTCCATCCTTCTGAATGCAAAACTGTAAATGAAGATAAAACAACAGGCAAAGGTGTGCCGCCTGTTGCCACTACTTTATATAGGTTTCCATTCAGTGAAACAGCATACAGTGTTCCATCCTCAGCTTCTCCATAACCTGCAATAAATGTTTGTACTGCAGGTTGCATGTTGCTGTTCCATCCACCACTGCCGTCAGGCCATACGAGGTAAACATTTCCGGAATAAACATCGCTTGCAATATAATAACCACGAAAGAGGGGGTATTCATTTCCGCGGTACACGTAACCGCCAGTTATGGCAGCACCTGTACCAGGATTGACGTAAGAAAAAACAGGAAATGTATAATTACCTATGGCATTGCAGCCTGCTGTGTTGAAAGTTTGCGGACCTTCATAACAACGCCAGCCATAGTTTGTTCCGGCGGCTGCATTGGATGGAGTTCTGAAATCAACTTCTTCATAGTTGCCCTGTCCCACATCACCGATCCACATGTTGCCATTGGCCCTGTCGAAGCTCCATCGGAAAGGATTTCGGAGCCCAAGCGCATAGATGCGGTCATCAACTGCAGCATCAGATAAATAAGGATTGTCCGGAGGTATGGTATAGTATGGAGGTGTGAGAAAATC
>JBJMLW010000113.1:0-2921 GCA_045805105.1 Flavisolibacter sp.
CGAAATAAACTGCAATTACATAAAATGTAGTATCCGAGGATCCTTGAAGGATACAGGACAATCTTCCGGCAAAGGAATCAGGTCCATGTGCTTGTATGGTAGCAACCATCATTCCCCTTGCGCCGCCTCCGCTCAATGGTCTTATTAATGCAGTTGGCAAGCCATCAACAAAACGGGTATCTGTTCCCAATGCGGCAAACATATTTTTCATTCCTTCAATTACGGTGTCAAATGTGCCGCTTGTACGAAGCATACTGATGGCAACGAGCATGCCCACGAGGTATGGAATGATGCGTACACTTACTTCAAACCCACCTTTTGCACCTTCTATAAATGCATCAAATACATTGATCTTTTTATAAAGCGCGCCGATAATAATGAGAAAGAAAATTCCGAGGATCAGTACATTACTCCATAATGAAGAGAAGGACTGTACTTCATCCGCTTTAAGGTGGGTAAGATAACTAACCAGTAAAGCAATCAGCGCTGATATACCACCAATCCATGCAAGAATTACCGGTTGAAAAATGTTGATCTTTTGCCTGAATGAAACCATCAGCATTGCCGCAACGGTTGCAACAAAAGTTGAAATCATGCAGGGAATGAAAATATCGGTAGGATCATGGGCTTTCAGGGCTGGTGTTGCCCTTACTGCAATGATGCTGACTGGAATTAAAGTGAGACCAGCAGCATGCAAACACAAAAACATAATCTGCGCGTTAGACGCCCTGTCCTTGTCTGGATTAATTTCCTGCAGGCTTTGCATCGCCTTAATTCCAAAAGGCGTTGCTGCATTATCAAGGCCCATCAGATTTGCAGAAAAATTCATCAGCATATGCCCCATCGCAGGATGATTTTTCGGGATTTCCGGAAAAAGACGTGAAAAAAATGGCCCGATGATTCTTGAAAGCAAACGTATTCCTCCTGCAGATTCTGCAATGCTCATAAAACCCATGAAGAGCGCCATTATACCAATGAGGCCAATAGCAATGGTTACCGCACTTTTACAGGTTTCAATAATGCCATCTGCATTCTGAATCTGGAAAAACTGAATACCTCCATCTGAAGTCCTGATTGCCGAACGGTCATTCTGAACAACTACTTTATTGGAATCGAGTTGTTGTAAAACACCAGGCGATAAAAATGTAGAATCGGTCTTTTTCAGTCTGATGGTATCTCCGGATTTACCGGTAACCATGGAACTAAAAATCATTTTATTATCCGTGGACAGCACCCTGACAATTGCAACGAGAACTGCTATGATGATAAATGCCGACCAGATCCTGCTTAAGGCCATGAAAGTTTAAGGTTTAAAGATTAAAGTTTGCCTCCACCGTTAAAAATACGCCGGCCGGAGAAGGTTTAAAGTTAACTCCGCCATTCGACGTTTCATACCTGTATCACACAATCAATATTCATCAAGGATCACATTTCTGTTTAAACACTTCCTTGGGAATTAAAAGTCGTTGATTACTTATCTTTGCGCCCCGAAATAATCCGATGTCTGTTCCAGGATTCGTAGGACCAGCAAACTAAGATTACTAAATCAGACATCATAAAATCATACTTCACGATATGGCATTACAGGCAGGAATCGTAGGCTTACCGAATGTTGGCAAATCCACATTATTTAATGCAGTTAGCAACAGTGCCAAAGCGCAGGCAAGTAATTATCGTTTTTGTACAATTGATCCCAACGTAGGCCTGGTAGATGTACCTGATCCGCGTTTGAAAAAACTGGCAGAACTGGTACAACCAAACCGTATTGTTCCTACACAGATTGAAATTGTTGATATTGCCGGCCTGGTAAGGGGTGCCAGCAAAGGTGAAGGTCTCGGTAATAAATTTTTAGGAAACATCCGCGAGGTAGATGCGATTATTCATGTAATACGATGCTTTGAAGATGAAAATATTCTGAGGGACGAAGGAGCTATTAATCCGGTTATCTACAAGGAAATCATCGATACGGAACTTCAGCTGAAAGACCTGGAAAGTGTTGAAAAAAAAGTGAGCCGCAGTGAAAAAATGTCCAAGACCGATCCAAAGGCTAAAATAGAACTGGCGATTCTTGAGAAATGCAAGCTGCACCTTGAAAAAGGAAAAAATATCAGGGAGCTGGATTTATCAAAAGAAGAACAAGCGGCTATTGCTGATCTTTTTCTTCTTACAGCAAAACCTGTTTTATATGTTGCCAACGTTGATGAAGCGTCTATGCATACCGGTAACAAATATTCGAAAATTTTGCAGGATGCCGTAAAGAATGAAAATGCTGAAGTTATTGTCATGAACAATTCCGTGGAAGCACAGATTGCAGAATTAGAAAATCCTGAAGACAGGGAAATGTTTATGCAAGAATATGGAATGAAGGAACCTGCACTGGACCGCCTGATTCATTCAGCATATAAACTTCTGACTCTCCAGACATATTTTACAGCAGGTGTGCAGGAAGTGCGTGCATGGACAATCCATGAAGGCTGGAAGGCACCGCAGGCTGCTGGTGTAATTCATACTGATTTTGAAAAAGGTTTTATTAAGGCAGAAGTTATCAGCTATGATGATTTTGTAAAATATGGTTCAGAAGCTGCAGCCCGTGAAGTGGGCCGATTAAGGATTGAAGGAAAAGAATACCAGGTAAAAGACGGAGATGTGATGCATTTTCGTTTCAATGTATAGGGAAGGTTGCGCGCTAGCAGAACGGTTCATACATGAGCAGTTATCATTTCCTGTCCTGATTCCCTACGCCCTACCCGCTTCGGGTTAGAAAGAATCCATCCGGATGAATTCCTATTTTGAATACGGCAATTCTGTGTAATCGGTGCAATCCTATTAAACCCGTGATAATAAAATTCTGTGTAATCAGTGTAATCCTATTAAATCTGTGCTATAAAAATTCTGTGTAATCAGTGTAATCCAATTAAATC
>JBJMLW010000114.1:0-5133 GCA_045805105.1 Flavisolibacter sp.
AGAACAGGAGATGAACAACTTGACCAGCAGAAGGCGGATGAACTGTTACAGGATCCAAAGGAAAATGCGGAACATGTAATGCTGGTAGACCTTGCAAGGAATGATTTAAGTACGGTGAGCTCTGATGTGGAAGTAAGCCGGTACCGGCAGGTGCATTATTATTCTCATGTGATTCATCTTGTTTCAGAAGTAAGAGGAAAAGTAAAAGAGGACCGCAATCCGTTTGAAGTTCTTTTTAAAACATTTCCTGCAGGTACATTGAGTGGTGCTCCCAAGTTCAGGGCCATGGAGCTGATCAATGAACTGGAACCCACAAGCAGAAGTTTTTATGGAGGTGCCATCGGCTTTGTTGGATTTGACGGTTCATGCAACCATGCCATCATGATCCGATCACTCCTTAGCAGGGATAATACACTTTTCCTGCAGGCTGGTGCCGGTGTTGTTGCTGCTAGCAAACCTGAAAGCGAATTACAGGAAGTGAACAATAAACTGAATGCGCTGAAGAGCGCCATTGAAATGGCAGAAAGGATAAAGTAGTTGTGAGCTACGAGCTATGAGGGTAAAACTCTCAGCTCGCAGCTTGCAGCTCGAGCTCAAAAAAACGTTATGAAAATTCTTGTTTTTGATAATTATGATTCGTTTACGTACAACCTGGTACACCTGGTTAAAAAAATCGTATCCGATCCGGTTGATGTTTTCCGCAACGACCGTATTCCTTTAGAAGATGTTGCTGGCTATGATAAGATCATTTTGTCTCCGGGACCAGGGATACCCTCTGAGGCTGGACAATTACTGCCATTGATAAAAGAATATGCAGCATCAAAATCAATACTGGGTGTTTGTCTCGGACATCAGGCAATCGGTGAGGCATTTGGCGGATCATTGTTGAATCTGAGCACGGTGTATCATGGTGTGGCATTGCCCGTTAGAATTGTGAAAGGTGCGTCAGACGTGAAACGTGAAACGTCAGACGTGAAACGTGAATCGTCAATCGTCAATCGTCAATCGCGTAAAAGTGAATACGACAAAAAAGGAAAGGTTCCATTGACGATTGACGATTCACGATTGACGACATCACCGCTCTTTGTCGGACTTCCTGAAACATTCAATGTAGGCCGTTATCATAGCTGGATAATAAATGAAAGTGATTTTCCCGAAGAACTGGAAATTACGGCGCGTGATGAAAACGGGTATATTATGGGTTTGCAGCATAAAACATTTGACATTCAGGGTGTACAGTTTCATCCCGAAAGTGTACTGACACCTGATGGTGAAACCATCATGAGAAACTGGTTGAAAGGTTAATGAACGATAATATGAAAAAGATTTTACAGCGGCTGTTTGAACATAAAACAATTTCCCGCGAAGAAGCGAAGGAGATCATGCTGAACATTGCGAAAGGTGTTTATAACGATACAGAGATAACTGCCTTTATAACGGTGTTCCTTATGCGCAGTATTACCATTGACGAATTGCAGGGATTCCGTGATGGTTTGCTGGACCTGGCTGTTAAAGTTGATCTTAATGGATTTGAAGTGATGGATATAGTGGGTACAGGTGGTGATGGAAAAAATACATTCAATATTTCAACCCTTTCCTGTTTTATCGCTGCCGGCGCTGGAAAGAAGGTTGCCAAACATGGCAATTATGGTGCTACTTCGGTAAGTGGTGCATCCAATGTGATGGAGCAGCTGGGTTATAAATTCAGTAACAATCCCGATAAATTAAAAAAAGAAGTCGACCAGACAGGATTCTGTTTTTTACACGCACCCCTTTTTCATCCTGCACTGAAAGCAGTGGCACTGATCAGGAAGAATATCGGTTTCCGCACCTTTTTTAATATGCTCGGACCGATGGTGAACCCGGCCAACCCTACATTTCAACTCGTTGGTGTTTATAATCTCGAAATGGCACGCATCTATAATTACCTCTTACAATCTTCCGGCAAACCATTTACCATCATTCATAATCTCGATGGATACGATGAAATATCATTAACGGCAGATGCAAAGGTGATTACGAGGGAAGGAGAAAAAGTGTTGTCACCACAACAACTCGGCAAGCGCACGGTATCGCCTCCTGATATCCAGGGCGGCCAATCAGTTGAAGAGTCAGCGAAGATATTTATGAAAATACTTAAAGGTGAAGGCAGCTGGTCGCAGAACGCAGTTGTGTTTGCAAATGCTGCCATGGCTTTGCAATGCACAGGTGATTTTAAAAAGTATGATGATGCCTACCATGCCGCCGTTGAAAGCCTGGAAAGTGGTAAAGCCTATGACTGTTTTCAAAAATTAATTTCTCTGCAATAATGGATATCCTGCAAAAAATAGTGGCACATAAAAAAACAGAAGTTGCTGAAAAAAGGAACAGAATTCCTGTATCTGAGCTGGAGAAGAAATTATTTTTTGCAAGGCCAGCATTATCACTGAAAAAATTTCTGGTTGATCCGCAACGTACTGGTATCATTGCTGAATTCAAGCGGAAGTCACCATCAAAAGGATGGATCAATGAACACGCTCAGGTGGAACAGGTGACGACATCGTATGCAAAATATGCTTCGGGGATATCCGTGCTGACCGATCATGAATTTTTTGGCGGAGAATTGAGAGACCTTGAATCTGCACGGTTTAACCAGGTGCCAATACTCCGTAAGGATTTCATTATTGATGAATACCAGATTGTGGAAGCAAAGGCCCACGGTGCGGACGTGATTCTTTTAATAGCCTCCTGTCTTTCTCCAAAAGAAGTATGGCAACTGGCAAGGAAGGCAAAGGAGTTTGGCCTGGAAATACTGCTGGAGATCCATCATGAAGGGGAACTGGAGCATATATGTGATGAAGTAGACATGGTAGGGGTGAATAACAGGAACCTGAAAACTTTTATGGTTGATGTGAATACGTCCATAGAATTAATCAAAAATATTCCTGCAAATAAAGCCGCAATTACAGAAAGCGGTATTTCGGATGTTCAAACCATTGTATCTTTAAAACAGGCAGGCTTTAAAGGTTTTCTCATTGGAGAGAATTTTATGAAACATGCTGATCCTGCGATTGCTTTTGCTGATTTTGTTAAACAGTTAAAAGCAACGTTACCTTCAGGAGGAAGGGTGCATGAAAATTAAAGTTTGCGGCATGACAGATATGGAACAGCTTCGCCAGCTGTCGGATATCGGTGTTGATTTTGCCGGTTTCATTTTTTATCCCAAAAGTCCCCGCTTTGTATCAAGACATGGTTTACTTGGTGCTGATGTAAAAAAAGCAAAACTCAAAGTTTACAAGATTGGTGTTTTTGTAGATGCTTCTTATGATGAAGTAATGCGACAGGTGTCTGCTTTCGGGCTCGACATGGTTCAGTTACACGGGCATGAAACGCCTTATGAATGTTCAAAGCTTGCTAATAATATACATGTGATCAAGGCCTTTCGTTTTATGGATAATGACCATGTTGGCTGGATGATTAAGGATTATTATAATGATGCTGACATGTTTTTGTTTGATACGGGTGTTAACATGCCAAAAGTAAATGGAGATGAAAAGCTATACGGCGGAACGGGCAGAAAATTTAACTGGAACAGGTTAAAAGGAATGCAGATTGATAAACCATTTTTTCTCAGTGGCGGAATAGAACCAGGCGACGCCGGTATTGTAAAGGAATTCATGAGCGATCCTGTGGCGAAAGACCTGTTTGTGGTTGATATCAACAGCCGCTTTGAACAGTCACCTGGAATCAAGGACATGGAAAAAGTAAAACAATTTGTTACTGAAATCAATTCATGAGTATGAAAAAAGTAAACCTGCTTGAAAAATTCAGTTTGTTCAATGAATCCTGGAGCCCAAAGATCGTAGGAGATCTCAATGGACAACAGGTAAAACTGGGAAAATTCAAAGGTGAATTTGTATGGCACCACCATGAAAATGAGGATGAGTTATTTTATGTGGTGAAAGGACACTTCAGAATGGAATTGCATGAAGGGAATATAGAATTGTCAGAAGGCGATATGCTGGTGATTCCACGGGGTGTTGAACACCGCCCTGTTGCTGATGAAGAGGCATGGGTAATGATGTTTGAACCGGCAACGACATTAAATACCGGGAATGTGATTAATGAAAAAACGATAAAGGATCTTGAAATTTTATGATTAACCACGGAGCACTGATTTGATTCTCATTGAATATTCAATAAGCAATTTTCAATTTCAAATGTCTTCGCAGATTATAAAGAACCTTTGGCACGAACTTGAATATTGATTATTGTGAATTGAATATTGAAAATTTTCTTTTGTGTTTATCTACTTTCTATGAATTTAAAATTTAAGCATTGAGTAATATAAAATCTATAAAAAACTTTACTTCCCCGGATGAACATGGCTATTATGGAAAATTTGGCGGCGCGTACATTCCTGAAATGTTATTCAGGAATGTAGAAGAACTTCGTTCTCGCTATCTCGATATTATCCATGAAAGCAGTTTTCAACAGGAATACAGGCAACTATTACAGGATTATGTTGGCCGTCCCACACCCCTGTATTTTGCGCAGCGGTTAAGCCGGCAATATAAAACGCAGCTGTACCTCAAACGTGAAGACCTATGCCATACGGGCGCGCATAAGATCAATAATACCATTGGCCAGATACTGCTCGCGCAAAGGCTTGGTAAAAATCGAATTATTGCGGAAACAGGTGCAGGGCAGCATGGGGTTGCAACGGCAACGGTATGTGCACTTAAAGGAATCGAATGCATAGTGTACATGGGTGAAAAGGATATGCAGCGGCAGGCACCAAATGTTGCGCGCATGAAAATGCTGGGAGCAAAAGTGATACCTGCATTGAGTGGTAGTAAAACTTTAAAAGATGCCACCAATGAAGCCATACGCGACTGGATCAACCATCCGTCCGATACCCACTATATAATTGGTAGTGTGGTAGGCCCTCATCCTTATCCGGATATGGTTGCACGTTTTCAGAGTGTGATCAGTGAAGAAACCCGGTGGCAGCTAAAAGAAAAAACCGGAAGCGAATCGCCACAATATGTAGTTGCATGTGTAGGTGGCGGATCAAATGCAGCAGGTGCTTTTTATCATTTTCTCGATGATACTGATGTGCAGCTCATAGCTGTGGAAGCTGCAGGTGAAGGA
>JBJMLW010000115.1:0-5473 GCA_045805105.1 Flavisolibacter sp.
CATTCCAGAAAGCAATGATAGCAGGTATTAATAATTCAACTGAAAAAATTAACCTGCTGAATACAATGATCCGGAAGTTTCCACAATCAGGTCTTGTTGATGATGCGAACATGGAAATTGCAAATACCTACCTGGCAGAAGAACGTTTTCGTGATGTAATTCCTTATCTCAATAATATCATTAACGGAACTGCCAATGCCAGTCTGAAGCCGCAGGCATTGCTGAAGCTTGGAATTGCGTATTATAACATGAATAATAATGATGCGGCAATTAACCAGTACAAACTGCTTCTGAGTAGTTATCCCAATTCTCCGGAAGCAGATGACGCGCTTGATAATCTGAAAGCAATTTATATTAACCAGGGCCGGCCAAATGATTATGCCGAAGCAGCAAGACAGGCAGGGAAACCAATTTCAGTGAATACTGAAGATTCGCTCACATTTGTTGCAGCACAGATGCAATACGATAATGGAAATACAGCTGCAGCAATGGATGCTTTGACAACTTACCTTCAGAAGTTTCCAAATGGTTCCAGGTCAACTGATGCGAATTTTTATCTCGCTGAAATTTATAATTCACGGAAGGACTGGAAAAATGCACTTTCAGGATATGCACTTGTTTCGCAAAGAGCCCCTAATACTTTTGCGGAAAGAGCTGCACTTCAGGCAGCACGCCTGAATTTTTTCGAATTAAAAAATTATGAAGAGGCTGAGAGATATTATGAACAGCTGAAACAGATTACGGCCAGCCAGGAAACCAGGCTCGAAGCAATGCGCGGACTGTTAAGAAGCCAGTACCAGTTGAAAAGGTGGAATGATGCAGTAACCAATGCGAAAGAACTGATTGCACAGAAAGGTAGCAGTGCTGATGATAAGGCACTTTCCAATATGGCAATCGGTAAATCAGCACAGGTTGGCGGACAATATGATGTTGCTATTAATTCTTTCAAACAGGTTGTTGCAGTAAATAAAGCAGCACTGGCAGCAGAAGCCCGGTATGAAATTGCCAATACCTGGTTTATGACTTCACATTTTCCGGATGCAGAAAAGGCCGCATTTGAAGTGATCAATAAGTCCGGTTCTTACGATTGGTGGGTAACAAAGGCATACATTCTGCTTGGTGACATTTATCTCGCTCAGAAAGATTATTTCAATGCAAAAGCAACCTTCCAGAGTGTGGTTGATAATAGTCTGAATGGTGAATTAAAATCAGAAGCCCAGAATAAACTGAGTAAGGTAAATGAAGAAGAAAGTAAAAACAGTAAGGTGGGACAGTAACCAGAAATAAGCAACCCAGGATCCATGAATCGTCCAAGAAATAATACCATGAAGAAATACATTTTCCCGTTTTCCCTTTTAATCGTCAGTCTTTCAGTTGTGGCGCAGGATACGCCGAAAAGCAAGGAAGTAAACATTTCTTCCACTTTCAAGCCGACGCTCAGGGAAGCTGCGAAAATTAATTTTAATGCTTCTCCACAACTTACCGATACCAACAGGCCCAGGTTGCAATATGACATTCCAAACCAGAATCTTTCTCTTGCTTTTCAGCCTGGAAGTCTGAAGCCGCTTGCATTGCAAAGTGATTCGGGAAGTAAATGGACGAATGAAAACTATTTCAAATTTGGTTATGGAAATTTAAGGTCGCCATTTGCACAGGCCGGCATTTCATTTGGCGACGGAACAAATACCGGTTTAACCATTTATGCAAAGCATTCAGCGTCTAAAGGAAATATTCCGCTGCAGGATTATAGCAACAGCGCTATTGAAATGAATGCCTTCATGAAAAATTCAAAGAACCTTGAGTGGAATGTAAGGTTTGGCGGGTTGCGTGAAGATTATAACAAATATGGTTTTGAACCAAAAACACTTTCATTTCCTGAAGATTCAACTGATGTAAGATTTCAGACATGGAGAGGGCGGGTGGCATTTCATAATATTAACCGCACCGAATTTGGATTGTGGTATGCACCTGAAATTAAAATAGACATCTTTAACGACAAGCTGAGTAATTCTGAAAGCAATACCTATATTAATCTTCCTCTTGAAAAACAATTTACGAGTGAACTCGGTGTAAAACTTTCTGTTACAGCAAATCTTTCCAGGTATAAACCGAATGAAAAAACACCGGTAGTAAATAATTATTTTCTTTTTTCTCCAACCCTTGTTTTCAAAAGGTCAAACGTAAATGTTCTGGCAGGCATCAGGCCATCATGGGATAACAAAGATTTCAAAGTGCTGCCTAATGTACTTACTGAATTTAAAACACAGGATAATAAATTTTCAATCCAGTTTGGATGGATTGGCTACCTGAAGAATGTTGGATTCCAGTACCAGGCAGGAATCAATCCATGGCTGTGGGCTCCGGCTACTGTAAAAAATTCCAGGATTGAAGAACGATATCTTGGGATTAAAGGTTCCATCGGCGATCACTTTAGTTACAGCGCAAAAGGAGGTCTGAACATCGTAAATAACCAACCATTGTTCGTGAACGATACCATGTCGGGCAAGTCATTCCTGACCATACTGGAATCAAAAATGAAAGTTTATAATATTGGTGGTGAGCTCGGTTATACCATGGGTGAAAAATTATCCGTTGTTTCCGGCATTACGTTCAACCAGTTTCATCTGAAAGACCAGGTGAAGGCCTGGGGCCTTTTACCCCTGGAATGGAAGACCAGCCTCCGTTACCAGTTAATGAAGGACCTATACCTGAATTCTTCCCTGTATGCCTTCGATGGACCCTGGTCGGAAAGCAAATCAGGAAGGCATAACATACCAGCCGCGATGGACCTGAGTGCCGGACTCGAATTCAGGATCGTTAAAAACGTAAAAATCTGGACACAATTCAATAATATTTTCAATAAAGAATACCAGCGCTGGAACCAATATCCGGTTTATGGTTTCAACTTTTTGGGCGGAGTCGTATTTTCGTTCGCTCAAAAGAACTAAAGTGCTTACTCAACTGACAAAATATCTGATACAATACAGGAAGGTTTGTATTCCACAGATCGGAACGTTTGAAATTATTCAACAGTCGCCTCAACTACGGGTGGCTGACCAGATGATGACCGCACCTTTCTACCTGACAAATTTCTCAAGACATGATTCATTGCCTGACCACCAGGTAAATTTTTTCGGTGGAAAGAATATTCAGCAGCGGCAAAAATTGCAGAATGAACTCGTAACCTTTGGTGAACAACTGAAAGAGAAAATGCAGCATGGCCCATTCCAATGGAATGGCTTTGGTACCCTCAGTCTTTCTTCCAATGAAATTGTTTTTGAACCCAGCACTATGGTCCTTGATGCACTTCAGAAAGTTCCGGCAGAAAAAGTTATAAGGCAAAATGTGGCACATGCCATTGTTGTAGGTGACCAGGAAACTACAACACACAGAATGAGTGAGGTGCTCCAGCAATCTATTTACGAAAAGCCTGCTCTAATCGGAGGATGGATTATTGTAATCCTTGCCATGATCGCGCTTATAATCATATTATACCTCGGAAAATTCCAGATCACTGCAGCAGGAATGAAGACAAAAGTTGCTGCGATCACACTGCTCGTAAAAAGACCTGCATGAATCCGTAATTTGCAGGCCTTTTATGAATACCGTGCATTACACATCATGTCCAGTTTGTGACAGTCGTGATATCAATCCTCTCCTGACTGTAAAAGATCATTCCGTCAGTAAACAGGATTTCGTGATCTGGCAATGCACCAATTGTTCCTTAAGGTTTACACAGGATGTTCCCGACAGTGATTCGATAGGGGAGTATTACAGGTCGCCTGAATATATTTCACATACCAATATTGCCACTGGTCCGGTGAACCGGTTGTATCAGAAGGTAAGAAAGCACACCCTTTCTCAAAAGGCATCACTTATAACAAGGTTCACAGTAACTGCAGGTGCGATACTCGATATAGGAGCGGGAACGGGTGCGTTTTTACATACAATGAAAGAAAAAAACTGGAAAGTAACCGGTATCGAACCGGATGCAGGTGCGCGTGAAGAAGCGAAAAAATCTTTTGAAGTGGAACTCCAGGATATTCACCACCTGGAAAAACTTTCAGCGGGTAGTTTTGATGCCATTACCATGTGGCATGTGTTGGAACACGTTCATGACCTCCATGCAACTGTAGAAAAATTAAAATCACTTCTGAAGCCGGATGGAAAAATGTTTATAGCAGTTCCGAATTATACTTCAGGGGATAGTTCGATTTATAAATTATTCTGGGCAGCATATGACGTTCCCCGCCATTTGTATCATTTTACGCCCAAGACGATGAAAGTTTTATTGGAACGTCACAACTTATCTATCATTGAAAAAAAACCAATGTGGTTCGACGCTTTTTATATTAGTCTCCTTAGCAGTAAATACCGGAAAGGCCGCACCTCATGGATCGGCGCAACGATCAGCGGACTTCGATCAAATATAACGGCCATGGTTAACCGCGACAGATGCAGTTCAGTTATTTATATTGCTGGAAAAAATTAACGGTCAAACTGAATTTCAAAAAGCTGGGGCCAGTTTTTGCCGGTTACATAAAACTTTTTAGTAGAAGGATTGAAAGCAATTCCATTAAGATATTCAGAATGGCCATCACTTCTTACACGTTTTACCAGGTCTGAAAGATCAATTTTTGCAACTACTTCTCCTGTTGACGGATTAATTTTTAGCAGGTAGTTGTATTGCCACTGGTTAGCGTAAATGAATCCATTTACATATTCAAGTTCATTCAGGTTCAGAGCAGGTGTACCATTTTCTGTAACAGGAAGCTCCCTGATCACCTGGAAAGTCGAAGGCCTGTAATAATACAGGTTGTTACTGCCGTTGCTGACAATCAGGTTTGTGCCATCGTTTGTCATGCCCCATCCTTCACCTTTCAAAGAAAGTTGCCCGATCTTCTGGAAATTCTTTGCATTATAAACAAATACAATGTTTTCGCGCCATGTCATCTGGTAAAGTGTATCATGAAGAACGGAAATGCCTTCACCGAAATATTTTGGTTCCAGGTTCACCTGCTTTTCAATTTTTCCTGTAGCCGGATCTGTTTTAATCAGACGGGATTTCTCATATTGACCGGCACTTTCTAGAAGGCTATTTCCATAAAATTCAAGGCCTTCCGTATAAAAAGAAGTATCATGCGGCAGCGTACTGATAATGCTATACCCAAGAGAAGGAACGGGTTTTTCTGAAGAAGTGGTATCGGATGAGGTATCTGAACCCGTACAACTGCCAAGCCCACTTCCGATAAGAAAAAAAAGTAATACCGACAGCAAAAATATGGTCAGTGTTTTCATGTGACAAAAATAGGGGTTGAGGTGGTTGTCTTTTGTTAAACAAATCATCGTCCCGAGCTTTGATTTGTAAAAAAGCAAATCTATATTTGGATTCCTCTTATCCTTAGCAAATCCCTCACCAACCTACTGTCTGCACCATTCCAATTCCTGGGAATCACTTTTATTGTTCCCAATA
>JBJMLW010000116.1:0-3796 GCA_045805105.1 Flavisolibacter sp.
CTCCAGGTACTGGTATTCTATGATCATCAGCTGCTGCCGCTGCGCATAGGATTCAAATCCCTTTTTGGATGAAATAAGGTTGTGCGTAGCTTTTGTTGTACTGAATCCCATCCGCAGTGCATTTTTTGCAGCGGTAACATCAGGTATTTTGTTGCCGGAAAAATTACTCGAGTGAATGCGGTATTCAAAAAGTTTTTTGTGGACATAACCTACTTTCACTTCGGGATGATTCAGGATGATATAGGTAGGCATCACCTGGTCGAGATAGGTGTACCGGATATAATCGATGCCTGCCCGCCACTTTTCAAAGTTGTCCGGTTCAATAAAAGATTTTCTGAGCGAATAAGCACTTCCACCCCAGAATCCTTTTTTACCGAGTATCGAATCCTTGAAAGCATCACTGCGTTGGTCAGGAGTTTTATAATCGCGAAGTATGCGTTCGATATTCAGTTGCGTTTCATCAACATAATTAAATGGTTTCCTATTGCTGTCAACGCGAACATAGTCGTGTGAAACAATTCCAATCATTGGATCCTGTTCAAATACGGGAACAACATTTTCAATTTTTCCAGGCAGCCAGAGGTCATCACCATCAAGAAACAGCAACACATCGCCTGTTGTTCGAACCACGCCATAAAATGTGGTGGAAAGCGCTCCTGAATTCACCGGCGTTTTATAATAAGTTACCTGGTCTCCGTATTCCTTAACCAGGTCTGCCGTTTTATCGGTGGAACAATCATCTACAACAATAATTTCATCGGCCTTTCTTGATTGGGACAAAACAGAATCTATTGCCTCCCTTATGAATTTTTCCGCATTATAAGCGGTCATTACAACTGAAATTTTCATGAACGGCCGTTGTTTTGATAAATGCGCTGCAAACCCTGAAGGTGTTCAGATTTGGAAAATTTCATTTGTGCATACTCCCTGTTGGCAATTGCCATGGGCTGCAAATTTATGGTGCCACTAATTATTTCACGGATAAGTTTCGCCAGTGTTGAAGGATCATGATTGTTGATGTACAGTGCATTTTCCCTTGCAATTTCCCTGTAAACAGGAATCGATGACAGGACTACCGGAAGACCCGTAGCCATCGCTTCCGCCACCGAAATGCCGAAACCTTCTACGGTAGATGCGGAAACAAACACATCATACCCTGTAATTACTTTGTGGATGTCTGACCTTTTACCCATCAGTCTAACGTTTTTCAATCCATAACTTTCTATCATAGCGATAAGGTCATTCAGAAGGTCTCCTTCTCCATAAACATCAAGGGTTACCGGAAGATCCTTAACCATTTTCATTGTTTCAATCAGGTAAGGCACGTTCTTGATCAGCCTTAGATTGTTTACAGCTACGAGCCGCAGGTAATGACCGGGTTCATAGATGAAATGATAATCCTCTCCAAAAAATTCATCGCGCACATAATTATATAGCAGAATGGTGGCCCCGGTTTTCCGGTGTAATTTTTTGAATGTATTGATCACTGCCTGGGTTACACCAATCATGCACTGGTATTTCCTGTATGTGGCCTGTTCAACGAACCTGATGAAACTCCTTTTGTAAAATGGAATGCTGTCGTCATCCAACGTTGCATGCACGGTAAAATAAAATGGAATATTTTTCGGACAGCCGATCCGGCCAATTATAGTGCTCCAGTATAAATGTGTATGAACGAGCAAAGGCTGCTGGGCATGAATGATCTTCTTTAACCTTAATGCAGCGGAATAAATATCCGGATAGCCTTTATACCCAAGCGATATATGTTCGGCAATATGATTTTCCACTCCTGGAAAATCAATTTTGTTATAAAGAGTAACAACAACAACCCTGTACCGCTGTGATAATTCGGGTAACAGGTTTACGAAAAGAATCTCTGCACCGCCAACCGCCAGTGAGTCGATTACGTAAAGTACCGTCTGTTTTTTATGCCCGTCATCTGTCATCCGTCCTTTCTTATTGTACCAGGTAATCCAATGTTCTTTTCAGTGCCATGCCATCAAATGAAAACATCATGCCTGAATGAAATTCCTTCAGATGGTCTGTTTTGTCCTTCATGTAATTCGCAGGATATTTAAGGACGTTACCCAATTCGTTTATGTTTTTTACTTCTACCGCTACATGATACTTAACAATCCCCTGCGAAAGATTGGGTGTAAAAATCACAGGATGATCAGTAATACATATGGTAAGAAAATTCTCCAAAGCGCAAAAACCCAGGAGAAGGGTGGAATTATACCCAATGACTACCCGGATATTATTCTGTATAAAAGTAAAGTCCATTTCATTCAGCACTTCAAATTCTTTACTTTCAGCCATTGCTTCATCATATAAAGTTTCATTCCAGGGATGCGGCTTTACATAAAGTTTGTATCCCTGTTCATGAACGATGGATGCCAGCATTCTAAGGTGTTCAATTTTACTTTCTCTTTTCCACCCGAGAAGGTTTTGTTCATGCAATGGCTGATCGATATATAATACTCCTGGTTTTTTATGTCCGAATGGAACTTTACCGAGTTCTGTAAATTCATCTAGTGCAGGAATGCCTGTAAACTGAATGCGTGGTTTCCTGGATGTAAAACCGAAAAGAAATTTATGGTACTTCCAGGTTTCTTCAGAGTAGATGATAAAATCATCCGGTTGGAGATAGTGCCCATCCTTGATCATGAATGGTCCATAGTCGAGGATTGTTCTGTCTATAAAAAGTTTTTTCAGGATTTTTCCTTCAGCTTTCGGAAGCTTCTTCACAGTTTTCCTGAAGAACCTGTGCTTGTAATAACCCAGTGCGGCTTTTGGATAAGATTTATTGATGCTGAATGCTAAACCTTTCTTGTGATACATTCCATACACCTGTTCAATTTCTTCTTCGAATCTTATTCCATGATCAATGTAAAAGATGGGAATATTATTTTGCCTTGCAGCGAAGAATAAAGCAAAATGATAATAATTATCTATTAATGCGTAAACAATTTTGTCTGGTTTGATAGATTCAATCAGTTCAAAAGCGTCTGAAAAATCTTTCCAGTAAATAATTTTTCCAATCTCGCCTGCCATGGAACCACTGATTTCCAAAGGCGAAAAATTTTCAAGGAAAAAACATGAAGCCCTGTGTTTGAGCAGGGTAAAGTTTTTCAACAGGTCGTTACGGTTCAGGTCAATGCCCAGGAAAAGGATGGTCATCAGCAATAATTAATCATCTGCGCCGTCACCATTCACAGTGTGGCGGAGTTTCCATTCATTACCTGTCTTTGTCCAAAGGTGTGGTGACCTGAACTGGTCACACAGTTCATGGAAGTGTTCGGGCTTCATGTCGATGTATTCCATAATCTGGTTGAAATACCTGTCAGGGAATTCACCATCGAATTTTTTTACCAATACCATTCCTTCTTCGCGTGTCAGGTGATGATTCCTGATCTCCTGCGAAGCATCGTATGTTGCCCGCCCGATACCAAATTTTATGTAGGTAGTATAATAATGCAGGTCATCGATCATATCGTCGATGCTGTTGTATTTGCTGTATGTCCCCTGTGTCCGGAATGGCCGTGCCTTGAACCCTGTATTTTCTACAGCATAATAATAAACTTCCTGTGGCGTCCACCTCAGGTAATAACCCAGGTAATGAACCTGGATCTTTGCTTTTTCC
Source organism: Flavisolibacter sp. (assembly GCA_045805105.1). Classification (GTDB taxonomy): domain Bacteria; phylum Bacteroidota; class Bacteroidia; order Chitinophagales; family Chitinophagaceae; genus Flavisolibacter. The sequence goes on from JBJMLW010000116.1 coordinate 3,644, forward strand.
AGTTCCTCAGCGGGTGCCGGAAGAAAAGCCATCAGGTCGGCGAGCTGCACATTATATTTTTCACGAAGCTCACGTATGGATACACCACCCAGGTAAAGTTCATCGATGTTTTTAAATGTATGGAACGATTTATCTCTTAACGATGATGAATTA